>NZ_JANDMF010000003.1:0-239480 GCF_031626875.1 Clostridium sp. SHJSY1 | reverse complement strand
TCAGATTCGTAGAATCTGGGATTTATTTTTTTGCACAAAAATGAGCTGCACACTAATTATTTAGTGCGACAGCCCCTCAATGAAAATTATATTTTTTTATAAATTAATAAACAGTTATTTTAAAATTATGCTTATGGATTAATGAAGCTTTAAATAGTATATTTAATGTTTCAACTGCATAATCTCCAAGAAATTCCTTGCTATAATCGAAGTTTATCCATTCAATATTAATTGGTAATGAAATATCACCAGTAAGACAGTCCCATAAAGCATCTAAATTTTTTCCATAGTAATCAGGAAGTTTAAATTTTTCTTTTAGAGCTGCATGTAATTCACTTTTATTTGTATATTTGGTGCCATCTAGTATAATTTTATTCATTTTTTCTCCTAATACTTTATAAATTTATATTAATAATATTGTGTAAATGTTTGATAATGATTAGTTGTACCATATATTAATCCATCATTTGAGTAAACAATTCTATCTGCACCTCTATGCCCACCATTGTAATTAATATCACATTCATGCCAAACTCTTTTTTTTGCTGTTGGTAGAATCTTTTCAGAATTTGTAAAAATATCACCACCAATGCTCATGCCATATGCATAATCCCATAAATCTTCTCCAGGTCTCCAACCTAGGCTTTGAGCTTTAGCTTTTGTTATGAAATTGCTTGGCAACTTACCGTATTTGTGAATATAATCTGCTACCCCTTGAAAATCATTAATTGCTACTGAAGTTAAAGTACTTTCTATATTTTGTGAGTAAGCATTAGCTACTTTATCATAAGTTGCAGTAAATAGTGAAGTGAATAGAATAGTGATAAGTAAAAATAAATTCAATTTTTTAATAAGTTTTTTCATTTCTAAAACATCCTCCCTTAAAATAGTTTAATAAAATGTACATTTACAACACTAATATATAGAATATAATGGAATATTACAATAGTTTTGGTTAAATTTAACACCTAGTTAAATAAAATCTATCATTCTTAAGAAAATTTTAATATAAGATACTTTAATAAAGTTTTTTATAGAATTTACTTAAAAACTTTAAATTATAACTTACATAACAATATTTATGGAGTGTTAGCCTTGTTTGTATATTCTGTATATGACTCTGGAATTACAATTGATCCTTCTTTCAATGTATAATTTGTATTATTTATAGGATTTTTATTGTTGATTAAATTCATTGCAATATTATAAAAGGCCTCAGAGACCATTCTTGTATCTTGAATAAGAGTACCAGTCATATAGCCTTTATCAATTAAATCTTTTGCTTCTTTTAGTCCATCAATTCCAACAACTGCTATAGTTTTATTTTTATCCCCTGTATTATATCCATATTTCTGGAGTGATTCAATAGCACCTATAGCCATAGCATCATTATTTGCAATTATGGCTTCTATTTTGCCATCATATCCAAGAAATAAGTTATTAATAGCATCTTTTGCTAATTCTTTAAACCAATTAGCATTTACTTGTGCAAGTTCTTCTGTTTTTATTCCAGCATTGTTTAGTGCTAAGAGAGCATCTTTTGATCTTTCAATAGTATATGGACTAGTAGGTTCACCCTTTAACAAAATATACTGTAGAATGTCATCATGATTTCGATCTATGGTGTTTTTATTAGAATTCCATGCATCAACAAGAATTTTACCTTGTAAATTGCCTTCGCCACTTGATGTTGAATATAAAAAAACATCTTTATCATAATATTTAGAAACCTTTGATACTACGTCAGGAGGAACTTCCATAAACATTATTGGAACATTTTTGGGTTGAATATCAGAAATGACATCTTTTATAATTGATTCACGTACATCAACTAAATCTAATATAAATAAATCAACATTACTTTTAAGAAGAGAATTTATTGTTGCGTTCTGAATAACTATATTATTTTTTCCATCATAAAAAGTAAACTTAACTTTATCTGAATTTTCCTTTTGGATATCCTCTAAACTTTGTTTAACTTCCAATAGGTAGAGATCTTCAAAACTATGTAATAATACTGCAATATTTGCTATTTTTCTATTATTAACATTTATTTTTGAACTAGCAAATGTATTAATTTGATTAGTACTTGTTAATGCAAAAATAATAAGTATAACTTGAATTAATACTATTATTTTTCGTAATATTTTCATTAATAATCCTCCAATTCATATAAATGTTCTTAATATTAGATTGTGTATAAATATAAAATTTATTCTAAGCTAAATTTATGTCTTAAGGTATGATTATTAAATTTTAATCTGATTTTAATCTTTCTTATATTTTAGATTAATTTTCTCAAAGTATTATATAACCAAGATAAGTTAAGAAAAAATTTTGGAGGATGATATAAATGGAAAGAAATGAAATGATTAAAGTTTTAATGGAGAAAGCAAAAATAAGTCATGAGGAAGCAGAGGAAACATTGAAAAAAAATGATTGGGATCTTTTAGATTCTATAATTTACTTAGAAAGAAAAGGTAAGATTGAGAATAATCAAACTACTACTATTGTAGAAGTAGGACAAACAAGTAAAGAAGAGAATAAAAAAGAAAGTGATAAAAATAAATGTGGTGGGGTTGGAACTGTTATTGGTAGAATATTTAAGTTTATAGGGAAAGTTATAAAAAAAGGGAACAACCATCATTTTGAAATATCAAAAGAAAATGAAAAGCCAATAAGAATAACATTAACAATATCAGTGCTTCTATTTATAATTGCCTTTTGGGCTGTTTCAATACTATTAATAGTTGGATTATTCTGTGGATATAAGTATTCTATAACTGGTTCTAATATTAATACAGATAAAGTTAATGATATTTTGGGTAAAGCTTCAAAATCAGCAGATAACATTAAAGATGATTTTAAAAAAGGATACAATGACTAAAACTAGTTTATATATATAAAAAAGAGGTTTTGATAATTAATTCAAAGCCTCTTTTTAATAAGCATATAGATGAATATACTAGTTTTGTTATATAATTAAAATAATAATGAAAACTAACATATTAATTAAATGCTTTAATGAATGATTATGGAGGAGAACAAATGATTAAAAAGAAATTAATAATGATTACATGCTGTTTGGTGTTGGGGGTAAATATGATAAGTGGTTGTAGTAATACAGAATCCCAAAATCAAAATAAGGAAGTAGAACAAGTTCAAACAAATAAGAAAGATGAAATGGTTGCAGATATTGAAGAGGACATTACATCACATGATATGGTAAAAGTCACTTCAGAAGAAGCTCAAAATAAAATAGGAGCAAATTATATTAATTTTAAAAATATACCTGAAGGGTTTAAAGAGTATGGAGTATATATGAATAGCAAAAGTACTGAACCTACAATAGAACATGTATGGTATAATCCTGATAAACTTGAACTACTTACTGTGACTCAAGTAAAACAGTCTACACCTCAAAAAGATAATGAGGAGAATGAAATGATTTTTACAGATACAGCTGAGGATGGAAAGCCAATAAGTGATTATTATTCTTGGGCAAAAAATAAATGTTCATGGGGATTTACTAAAAATGATGTTTATGTTTATGGCTTTATGCTAGTTAATGATTCAAACAATGAAGAAGAATATAAGAAAATATTAACATCATTAAAGCAGTAGATTAAAGTGGTGTAATTTTCATAATAGGCAGGAGGAAGACTTATGGAAAATTATAAGCTTGTAGATAAACTAAAAAATGAGGCCAATATAAGTTTTGAAGAAGCAAAATATGCTTTAGAACAAGCAAATTGGGATATTCTAGATGCATTTGTTTATCTAGAACAAATAGGGAAAATTAAAAAACCTTCTATAAGTACCTTCTACACTAATGAAAATAAGGAAAGTCATAAAAAGAGTGAAACAATCAATTATGAAGAGAAAAAGAATAAGTATAATAACGAAAAAAAGGGTAATACTTCTGAAGGAATTTTTGAAACAGTATGTAAGATAATAGATACAGGAAATAATATTTTATTTGAAGTAAAAAGGGAAAGTATAACAGTGCTTAGACTTCCAATAACAGTGATTATACTATTATTGATATTTGGATTTTATATAGTTATTCCATTGTTTATAGTTAGTCTTTTCTTTGATATAGAGTTTGCTCTATCAGGAAAATGGAGAGAATTAAATAATATTAACAAAGGTCTTAAGCTGTTATCAGTGAATATAAAAAAGGTAAAAGAGATGTTTAAAAAGGGGAATGGTAATGGTTAAAATTTTAATTGTTGAAGATGAAGAGAAAATTTTGAGGTTTTTAGAACTAGAGTTATTACATGAAGGTTATGAAATATTAAAAGCAGATAATGGAAGGTTAGGTCTTGAAATAGCAGAGTCTGGAGAAGCAGACTTAATGCTTCTTGATATAATGATTCCAGAGATAAATGGATTGGAAGTGCTTCGTAGACTTAGGAAATCCTCAGATTTACCTGTTATAATGCTTACTGCAAGGGATGCCGTTATGGATAAGGTGTCAGGACTTGATGCAGGAGCTGATGATTATATAACAAAACCATTTGCAATAGAAGAATTATTAGCAAGAATAAGAACAGCATTAAAAAAGAGAACTGTTACAAAAAAAATAGATACAGATATATTGAGTTGTGGGTTATTGACATTAGATAAAAAAAGACATGAAGTAATATACAATGAAACAAAAATAACTCTAACAAATAGGGAATTTACTCTGTTAAAAATCTTATTGGAAAATAAAAATATAGTACTAAGTAGAGATATATTAATGGAAAAGGTATGTGGATATGACTATATTGGAGAAACTAATGTAATAGATGTATATATAAGATACTTAAGGACAAAAATAGATGATTTCTTTAATACAAAGATAATATCCACTGTTCGTGGAGTAGGATATGTTATAAAAGATGAGTAAGAAGAATCAAACTAAAAAAGTTACATCTATTGCAATAAGACTTAATGCTACTTTTGTAAGTAAGTTATTTTTTAAATTTTTTTGGCTTGATATATTTTTATTATTCTTTCTAATTGCATATTGGTGTATTGATGGAGAAGTTAACTTTTATGGTCAATTTATAATGGAGGCTCAAAGAAATTTTAACTTTTTCCCTATAGAAGGTGCTACCTATACAGTAGTTTGGGATAATGGGCAAACTATGGTTAAAGAGGCAAGTAGCTTTTTATATATGGTTCAAAAAATCATAATAGCACTAGGTATTATAGAGGGATTATCAGTATTTAAAGAAATTATCTTTGGAACAATTAAAATAAGAAAAACTTTAAAACCACTTGATGAAATAGCTAAAACTGCAAGTAGGCTTAGTGATATGACATTTGATGAAGAGAAATTTCAAAATCTTGAAGATGCCATCTCTAAAATTAGTCCTGCAATTTCAGATGAAAAAATTTATACTGGGGACAGTGAACTTCATGGATTGGAAGAGGCAATAAACAATCTTTTAGAAAGAATGAGAGATTCCTATAGGCAGCAAGCTAGGTTTGTTTCAGATGCATCCCATGAGCTTAGAACTCCTATTTCAGTGATACAAGGTTATGCTAATATGCTAGATCGTTGGGGAAAAGAAGATGAAAATGTACTAAATGAATCTATTACAGCCATAAAAAGTGAATCAGAAAATATGAAAAACTTAGTAGAACAATTACTGTTTTTAGCAAGAGGAACTAATGGGAAAACTCAGATTAATTCCAAAGAATTCTTACTAAATGAAATGATGTATGAAGTCTTAGAAGAGTCTAAGATGATAGATAATAGGCATAAATATGAATACAAGATTTCACATGAAGTAAAAGTCTATGGAGATATAGCTTTACTTAAGCAAGCAGCCAGAATACTTATTGAAAATGCAGCAAAATACACAGAGGAAAATGAATCTATAATACTAAAAGCAGGTATGAATGAAAAAGGAAACCCATACTTTTCAGTTCAGGATAATGGTATAGGAATGGATGAATGTGATATACCACATATATTTGAAAGGTTCTTTAGAGCAGATACAGCAAGAGTAAGAAAAAACGGTGGTACTGGACTTGGACTTTCTATAGCCAAATGGATTGTAGATGGACATAAAGGATATTTTTCTGTATTAAGTAGAAAAGGCATTGGTACTAGGATAACTATTTATTTGCCACAAGATTATATGTAGTTTATAAAGCATAAGGAGGAAAGTTATGGAGAGTGAGAAGGTTCCATGTAAAACAGAAGGATGTAATGCTAAAATTCTAGAGATAACAGCTAAAAAGACAGGTGGTTATTGCTATCCTTGCTATAGAAAAATAGAAGCTAGAGAGAGAGAAGAGTATATTCGGAAAAATAGAAAAGATGTAAATTTATATGAAGGTATAATAGAACCAATTGAGATAATAAAAATTATGCATTCTGATAAAAAATATAATCCATTAATAAGATATATTCCATATGAGAAGACTCTTGAAGAAATGTATAATCTTATATCAGATGAAAATATAGAAGAGTTAAAAGAGTATTCAATGGAATTATATGATAGTGGTAATGATACATGGGAGAATATATTACTAAATCTACTATGTTTAAGAGATGCCAATATAGATGAATGCTTAAAAGTCTTAGTGAGAGATGAGTGTTATTATCCGCAAGAGTTATTTAAAGGTGCATCAAAAGAAGTAAGAGATTTGATACTTAATCAACTTGAATTAGAAGAAAACAAAACAGATATTAATCACATTTTAATGGCGCTAGCATGGATTGGTGATGATAAAGTAGTTGAAATATTTAATAATTGGAAAAAACAAGAACCTAATTTTAGTAAAGTATTATATGTACCAGCACATGAATATTCTTATGAAGCAGGATGGAAATTAGATTCTAATGGAAATAAAAGAGATCTGTTTTTTAAAGAGTGTTATGGAGTAAAAGTTGGCCAACATAAGAAAGAAGATTCTGTTAGTTTTATAGAAAAGCATAATGGCAAATGTAAATGGTGTGGAAGAAACTTGAATTCACTTCTAAAAGTAGATTTAAATGATGAGAAGATGAAATTTTTGGAGATAGAAGGAAAGACATTAAATTTAGTAACTTGTGATAATTGTGCATGTTATGGGAATGTATATATGGATGTAGATTTTTATGGAAGGTCTAGATGGAGTAGCTATAATATTACTCCAGAGTATTTACCTAAAGATATAGACTTAGAAGATTATGATTATGATAAAAGTATATGCATAGAAGATGAAATAAAAAACAAGAATTATGGAATAAGCCAATTTGTTGAAGGATATAAAAGTAAAATTGGTGGACTTCCAACTTGGATTCAAGATGCTGAATATCCAAAATGCCCAAAGTGTGGAGAAGATATGATATTTATAGGACAAGTATCTATGGAAGATGTTATGGAATATGGAGAAGGAATATATTATGGATTCTTGTGTAAGGAATGTAAGATAACAGGAACTGCATATCAACAAACATAAAATAACAATTTTCTTTGAAGGTATACTAAAAAGTGTACCTTCATCATTTAAAATTCAATTCATTAAATTTATTCAAGTATTCACGTTGTCCACCTTTTTTCACCATAATCCAATCTGGTTCAAGGTTAGTTCTAATTTTTTTAAGTAATGTTGCCAAGTTTTTTTGCTCTTCATCAGATAGGTTTTCAAGTGCAACTTTATTAGAAAACATCTCTTCTTCATGTAAGATTTTATATAATCTTTCCCCTTTTTCTGTAGGAAATAAAAGAAGTACTTTCTTATTATCAGGATTACCTTTTTTTATTATAAATTCAGATTGTTCAAGTTTTTGAATAGCTCTAGAAGCTGTTGCACGGTCAACCTTCAACATTTCAGCAACACGTTCCTGAATAATTCCTGGATTTTCACAAATTCTAACTAAATATGAGTATTGACCTTTTGCTAAATTAAATTGTTTAAACTCAACATTACTAAGTGAATCTAAACAACGATATATATTACCTATTTCTCTTAATATTTCTTTCATTGGTGACTCCTTTATTCTTTATAATTAATTTATATCATAAAAATATTGCATATGCAACAATTACATGATATATTATTGCATATGCAATATTTAAAACTTAAGGATTATTATATTGTTAAATTACATTAAGATATTATTTAAATTAAGAGAGAGGGATTACTAATGAAATTATCTATAAAAAAATGTACTATTAATGATGATCTTTATAGTCTTCGTGAAGTATCATACAATACATTTAATGAAACATTTAAAGATGTAAATACACCAGAGGATATGAATGATTACTTAGAAAAAGCTTTTGATATAAATAAAATAAGTGAAGAGTTATCAAATTCAAATTCACAATTTTATTTTCTTTATGAAAATGAAGAATTGGCTGGATATATAAAAATCAATGATACAGAAGCTCAAACAGAAATAAATGATTCACAGGCTCTTGAAATAGAAAGAATTTATGTACTTAAAGAATTCCATAGTAAAGGGTTAGGGAGTATTCTTCTAAATAAAGCAATTGAAATAGCAAAAGAATTAAAGAAATCTTACATATGGCTTGGTGTATGGGAAGAAAATCATAAAGCTCTTCAGTTTTATAAAAGAAATGGTTTCTATAAAATTGGACAACATTCATTTTTTATGGGTGATGATGAGCAAATAGATTTTATAATGAAAAAAGATATATAAATTCAAGATAAATCTAAAGAATGAAAAAAAGAACGATGGAACTTTATATCAGATACTAGTTAAGCATGGTATAAGAAATTTTTATATACAATAGCATAAGCTAATATTGATAATCTCAAAAAATTATTGTAACAAATTTTCAGCTTTTATCTTATCTTGATCTATGTGATCTTTAGTATCAGTATTTTTTAAGAAATAAATATTGAATAGTATAAGTACAGGAAAGATAATAGCAATAAATAATCCAGCTTTAAGGGCAACCTGAGTAATATTTTCACCTGTAAAAAATCTTTGAATATGCAACTTATTAGAACTAATAAGTGCATTAGAGACAAATCCAACAATACTTGGACCAGCAGCACATCCAATATCTCCACCTAAAGCTAATAGTCCAAACATTGTATTGCCCCCTGATGGATAAGTTTTAGCTGATAAGCTTAATGTTACAGGCCATAAGACACCAATAGATAAGCCAGTAAGAGCACAACCAAACAGAGATATTATAGGAATTGGAGAAAGTGATACTAATAAATAACTAAAGATGCATAAAATACTAGAATAAAAAATTAATTTTTTTAAGTCTATGTTATGACCTTTTTTGCTATAAAATAAACGTGTTAATCCCATGAAAAATGCAAATGCACATGGTCCAAGTAAATCTCCTAGTGTTTTGGAAACCCCAAGTCCAAGCTCAGAAAATAAAGATGACCATTTAGACATAGCTTGTTCAGCTGCTCCTGAGCAAATCATTAATACAAATAAAAGCCAAAAAACTTTTAATGAAAGCAGCTTTTTTATTGGAATTTGTTCACTTTTTTCTACAAGTGCTTTAATAGGAACATTTATAAAGAAGAATGTATTAAAAATAGGTACAATTGCCCAAAGTATAAGTAGGTATTTCCAATAAGTTATCCCAATTATAGTAAAAAATAATGTAGATAACAGAACGACTCCCATATAACCCCAACAATAAAAAGAATGTAATATGCTCATAGCGCTTGTTTTTTCATCACCGGGTAGAGCTTCTACAATAGGACTAACCATTACTTCAATAAAGCCTCCACCAATAGAATTTAAGACAATTCCAATTGATAGACCTATAAATGGATCAATATAAAAAGGAAGAAAACCAATACTAAGTAGTCCACCTATACAACATAAATTTGCTAGTGTAAGAGAAATACGATATCCAAAGATATCAACAAATTTTGATGCTAAAATATCTACAACAATTTGAATACAAAATCCCATTGTTAGTAGAAGAGTTATTCTTTCAAGTGAAATGTTAAACTGATTTTGAAAAATAGTAAATAAAAGAGTAGGAAGATTTCCTACAATAGCCTGAGTAATATAGCCTATGAAGCATGCATAAAGTGTATGTTTATAGTTTAATCTCATTTTTTCTCTCCTAAGAAATAAATATTTTCAAATATGTAATCTAAATACCTTCTTGATGAAGTTAAAAACATACTATAATTATATCATCAAGTTATAAAAAATGGTAAATATGTATTGTTTTTTTGATTAATAATAGCTATTGTTATATTTTTCATTTGGACTATTATTAAAACTCCTGCAGAAATAGGTTCAAAAAAATTAATTATTGAATTATTATTAAAAATAATTGACACTAAATATAATGGGGTATATAATGATAAAAATAAAAGCTATGAAAAGAAGAGTAGTTATGAATTAGTACACAGAGAGTTTCCATTTGGTGAAAGGAAATTATGAAGTCATAATGAAACAAGTCTTGGAGCTTCATACGGATCTTATGATAACTAAAATTATAAGTGATGCTATGACGTTTGTTCGCGTTACAGAACTAGAGTATGATTCAACCTAAAATTAAAAGGAAGATGGTGTACTTGAAGAGTCTAAAATGGTGACATTTTAGAAAATAAGGGTGGCAATCACGAAATAGAATTTTCGTCCCTGTAGAAATTAAATTTTCTACAGGGGCTTTTTTATTGCAAAAAATAGTTATAAAGGAGAGTGTGTTATGTTAAATAAGAGATTAGGAAAAGATGAAAGACCAGTGTTTCCAAAGAAAGCTGTAATAACAGCTGGTATGCCTTATGGAAATAAAAATCTTCATTTTGGGCATGTTGGAGGAATGTTTATTCATGCAGATATATTTGCAAGATTTTTAAGAGATAGAATTGGAAAAGAAAATGTTATTTTTGTATCAGGAACAGATTGCTATGGTTCACCTATCCTCGAAAGCTACAGAAAATTAAAGGAAGATGGATATAAAAATACAATGGAGGAGTATGTTAAAATAAATCATTTAAATCAAAAGAAAACCCTTGAGAATTATGATATTAGTTTAAATATTTTTGGAGCCTCAGCCCTTGGAAAAACAGGAGAATTTCATGATCAAACATCAGAGGACATATTTAATACTTTATTTAAAAATGGTTATATAAAAAAGATGTCAGCATTGCAATTTTATGATGAAGACAAGAAAACCTTTCTTAATGGAAGACAAGTAACTGGAAAGTGTCCAATAGCTGGTTGTAATTCTGATAAAGCATATGCAGAAGAATGTTCTTTAGGACATCAATATATGTCATCAGAATTAATTAATCCTATCAGTACTCTATCAGGAAAGAAACCTATATTAAAAAGTGTAGATAATTGGTATTTTATATTGGAAGATTCCATGGATATTATGAAGGAACTTAATGATTTCTTGAAGAATAACACAAATAGAAGAAAATATGAAATTAAAGCTATAGATGAATTCTTAAAGAAACCTTTAATCCATGTTCCAAGAAAATATATTAATGATATTAATGAATTAGAAGCTAAATTTCCAAAACATGAAACTATAGATGAAGAGAAAAAGTCTTCAGTTGCCTTCATTTTTGAAGAACTAGAAGATAGAGATAAAGCTAAAAAAATATTAGACAGTTTAAATATTAACTACACCAGTGGTAAAACCTTAGTTCCATTTAGACTATCAGGAAATATTACTTGGGGTGTAAAAGTACCAGATAAAGATGAGTTAAAAAATCTAACTTTTTGGGTGTGGCCTGAATCTTTATGGGCACCAATTTCTTTTATAAAAGCATACTTAGACTCAATAGGAGTGAATCCTGAAGAATGGCGTAATTGGTGGGAAGATGAGAATTCTATTGTATATCAATTTATAGGTGAAGATAATATTTATTTCTATTCCATAGCTGAAATGGCAATTTTAATTGGTTTAAAGATAACTAAAGGAGAAGAAGTTGATATTACTAAGGTTAAGTTGCCTCACATTGTACCAAACAAACACATTTTGTTCATGGATAAAAAAGCAAGTAGTAGCTCTGATGTTAAGCCTCCAATGGCAGATGAATTGTTAAATTATTATACAAAAGATCAATTAAGAATGCATTTTATGAGCTTAGGATTATCTTCAAAAAGTGTTGGATTTAAGCCACAAGTTTATATGAAAGAAGAAGAAAAGGTAGGAGCAGATTCAGTATTAAAAGAAGGTAATCTATTAACAAATGTATTTAATAGACTTATTCGTTCATGTTTTTACACTTTACAAAGTTTAAATGAAGAGATTCCAAAAGAAGAAACCAGTGAAAAAATTAAAGAATTAACTAAAAAAACAGTGTTAGAATATGAAAAGCACATGTATAATCAAGATTTTCATAGGATAGCATATGTACTTGATGATTATATAAGGGAGATAAATAAGCATTGGGCTAAGAATATTAAAATAGAAGAATTAAAAAGAAAAGTTCTAGCAGATTGTTTTTATGCTTGTAAAGTTATAGCAATATTAATTCATCCCATAGCACCAGATGGTTGTGAAATGTTTAGGGATTACCTAAATATTGATGATGAATTATGGAATTGGGATAAGATATTTGAGCCTATTGATTCTTATTTTGAAGATGTAGAATCACATAAATTTAAATTTTTAGAACCCAAGGTAGATTTCTTTAAGAAAATGGAATACCAATATTAGGGAAAATCAAAAAAGGGGAGATGGTTGAATGAAAAGAATAACTTTAATGTGTGCTGGGGGCATGTCATCAAGTTTATTAGAAACAAAGGTTAGGGCAGCTATTGAAAAGATGGGAGTAGAGTGTACAGTAAAAGCTGTTGGGTATTCTGTGATGGATAGGTATTTTGATAAAACAGATGTGTTTTTATTGGCACCACAAGTAAGATATCAATTGAAAAGACTAGAGGAAGTTTGTAATGAAAAAGGGATACCTATAGCAGCTATGAATCCTATAGATTATGGAAGAATGAATGGAGAGGCAATACTCAAGCAGGCTTTAAGTATTTTAAATATTAATGAAAATATTATATAAAATCAATTAGAGAGTTACCTAAAAAATGTAACTCTCTTTTTATATAAACAAGTATTATATTACAAAATTAAAATGACAAAAATGCAATAAGACATAAAATTGTAGTTACAATTGCAAATACTGTAACTATCTTAGTTTCATGCCAGCCATACAATTCAAATGAATGATGAACTGGAGCCATCTTAAAAACACGTTTTCTAAATAATTTATATGACACTATTTGAATCAATGCAGACAGAGTTTCTATAACATAGATGCCTCCAACAATTGCAACAATAATTGGATTTCTAAGTATGATTGCCACTGTTGCCACAGCCCCCCCAAGAGCTAATGAACCAGTATCACCCATAAAAATCTTCGCAGGATAAGAATTATATCTTATGAAGCCTAGTAAAGCTCCAGATAAGCATCCACAAAAGATAGATAAGGAAATATGTCCCATCATAAAACTTGTCATAGTAAAAAATGTCATTACAAGCAAAGTGACTGTTGTTGCAAGACCATCTAATCCATCAGTCAAATTTACTGCATTGGTTGTAGCAACATAATAAAATATAATAAATGGTATATAAAGAATCTTTAGGTTCAGGACTATTGAGGTAAATGGAATTACAATTAATGAGCCAATTGAAGGATCATTATATGAATAAAAGGCAAAAATACTTGAGACAAATATTAATAATATCATTTTCTGAAGGGGAGTTAACCCTTCATTATCTTTATGTAATTTCTTTAAAAAGTCATCTAAAAAACCTATAAATCCAAAAGCTATAAAAGCACATAATGCAAATAGAGTTTCCTTATTAATTTGCTTTGAATAAATTAAAACTACAATTGTAGTTGATAAAATAAATATAATGCCTCCAAATGTAGGTGTGCCAGCCTTTTTAAGATGAGTTTGTGGGCCATCCTTTCTAATATTTTGGCCTAATTTTAATTTTTTTAAAAGTGGAATAGCAATCCAACCAATCAATAAAGATGTTAAAAAACTTAGTAATACTGTATAAATGATAATATCCATAAAAACCTCTTTCACCAGTTTTAGATTAAATTTAATTAAATGAAATATTTACATTTCATAACTAATTGTTATACTAAAATATTTATTTAGATAAATCTATAGTTATGTATTAATATAAAATTTTATTGAAAATTATATAATTTGAATTGAATATAATTCAACTCTTCTTACTATTTGTGTCTTTTTAACAATATATGGTATAATAATTAAACTTAAACTTTAGCCTGATTAAATTTGGACAATTCATTTTTAAAGGAGGATTTATGAATAAAAAAATATTATTAACTACTCTAGCTATTATGAGTAGTTTTATAGTGGGTTGTAGTAATAAAGAAAACAAACAGCCACTTTCAAATGATACAACTTCACAAGAAAGTGATGAACAATTAAGCTCTAATATTGATAATACATCAGAAAACAATAATGCTGTTATAAAATCCAATGAGAGTAGCCGTACCCAGAATGCTACTTCAACATTAAAAAATGAAGAATCATTTTATGGAAATTGGGTTATAGAAAAAGCTATAGGATATTCTAAAGGAGGAACTTATAGCCAAAAAGATATAAAAAAATTAGTAGGAAAAAAACTAAGCTTTTCGAAAGAGAAATCAAGTTCTTTTGGAGATGATGTAAGTTATCTAAATAATATTGTGAAAAATCCAAATTACAAAAAGTCAAATGTTACTCCAAATGAATTTGAAACGAATTTTCGTGCATCTGTAAGAGCTTTAGCTATAAATAGCAAAAATATAACAGAGATTGAAGTAGTGGATGATAAAGGATCTTCATCATGTACATTTTTTATAAAGGATAATAACACATTGATACTCTATGGTGGTGGAACTTTTTTTCAACTTAATAGAGCAAAATAGATAAATTAGAAATAATAAAATCCACTAATTAGAGCTATAAAAAAAGTAGAGAAATAAATCTCTACTTTTTTATTTTATTAAATCATCTAATCCATTAACTGTAGTTTGTTCATCTTCATTAATAGGAATAACTATGCACTTTTGTCCATCAATTATTTGAGATTTTATTTGAGGTATTTTTTCAGGTTTAACTTGAAGTATAACATCATATAAAGAAGTAATATCTTCCTCATCTGAATCTACAGCAACTTGTTGTGTAACTTCTTCTAATTTATTTTGAAGTTTTTCAACTTGCTTTTTAAGTGTCACTTCTTTTTGGCGTTGCTCATTATTTTTAAGTGCTCTAGTATCCAATAGATTTTCAGCCAAAGGAATATCATCACCAAAACTTTCTTCATAGGACTGTTCAATCTTAGTAGTGATTTCTTCAGGAATACCACTTTCTATTAATAGATTTTGAACAACTTCCTTTGTTAATGTTATAGGTTCAGCATCTGTATCATCATATATAGAATTATGTTCATCTATCATAGTATTAAGATTTTCTTGGATGTCCATAAAAATCTCTTCTGCCTTTTCTTCATTCTCCATAAAATGATCCTTAACAATTAACTGGAATGATTCTTTTTGTATTGCAGCAGTTTGTTTTTCATTACAACCTAATACATATTCCATCATTTCAGGATGTGTATCCTTAGGATTTTTTGTGTAATACATAACAGAGTTAACATCTGTGCTACGATCAACAAAAGCAGGGAATATAAATCCATTTGCTGGAGCTCCCACCCCCCAATCACGAACTCTAGCCTTTATTCTATTCTCTTCATCAAAGTAACTAAGTCCTGGACTTGCAAGTGTAACAGGGCATATTGCACATAATATATATTCATATACCTCTTCAGATTCGTCTAGTTTTCCATTATCAGTAGTTTTAGTAATTATATCATAAGCATCATGGAATATAATTATTAGAAAATTACCAGTATAATCATAGCTTTCTATAACAGAATTATAAAATTCATCAAGTAATTCATCATCCTTTAATCCACTTTTTTTAAGTTTCATAAGAAAAGATTGCTTTTCATTAAGAAAATCTTCATTTAGTGGGAAGTTAAGTTTTAAAATATTATTTCCAATAGTTCCTGACATAACTTTCTTAGCTATTTCTAAATATTTAAAATATTCATCTTCCTCTAGATTTAGAAAAGTTTCTCTAAATTTTAAGAGAACATTTTTTTCTCCATTAACATAACATCCACACATTTTTGTGAAGGTACAATGGTCTTTTTTTAATCGTTTTTTTAATTCTAGAATATCTTTTTTTCTCATATATATAAACTCCTCATCATGTTTTTATAAGCATTAATTTATATATTAACATTATTAAGTATAGTATTTTTTTCTAAATTATTAAAGTGTTTAATTATTATAAAATTTTTTCAATAGTATTAGAGGAATAAAGTAATAACAAAAATTAGATTACAATATGTCTTTATGGTAATATGTATAATAGGAGAGTGATAGAAGGAATATGAGTGATTTATTGTATAAGTTGTTAGTATTTATAATACCATTAGGATTAGGAGAATTTATTTATTTAAAAATGGATAGGAAATATGATGTAACAAATAGGATAAGTAAAAAGCTTCCAATTCAAGACAAATGGAAAGCTCTATTTTGTTTTTCTTGTGTATTTATAATAATGCTAGTTATTTGGATAATTGATATATCGTACACTATATCAAGCATAGTAAATGGATTTTTAGCAGGTATAGGAATTATAATGTCAAATAAAATGTCAATAAAAACAAATAGATTTTAATTATTTTTTATTAAAGAAAATGTATATTTGTTTTTGTATTTTTATAACAAGTTATAAAGGAGTTGGTTTTATGAAAAGTATTATAAACGAAAGTAAGGTGGCTTATTACTTAAATTAAATTTGAAAGTATTAATCTGCCTATATTTTCAAGAGCTGATTTTTTTGAATTGAAAGGTGGAAAATAAATGAATTTTAAAAATTTGCACACAAATAGATTAACATTAATACCTATTACATTAGAAATAACAAAATCATTAATAGCGGGAAGTAGTAAAGAGATTGAGGAGCTTGGAATTAAATGTGATAAAAAATGGCCTACAGAAGATACAATGGATATTTTGCCTATTATAAGAAACTCATTAGAAGAAAGTAAAACTCCAACTGGATTTGAAACTTGGATGATTGTAGATACAGTTAATAAAAAAGTAATTGGAGATATAGGTTTTCATGGAAGGCCTGATAAAAATGGACAAGTAGAAGTTGGATTTGGATTAGTTGAACATGAAAGAGGAAAAGGATTTGGAGTGGAAGCTTTAAATTCTATTATGAATTGGTTGAATGATCAAGAGAGTGTTAATATTATTAAGGCTGAATGTTTGATTGATAATAAACCGTCTGCTACAATATTAAAAAAAGCAGGATTTAAAGAGGTTAATAGAGATGATGAACTAATTTACTGGGAACTTATTAAATCAGTATCTTAGTTAGGGACAATCAAAAGATAGGTAATTCAAAAATGGATTACCTATTTTTTAAATAAAATCGTACTTTTAAATTTTTATAATTCATCTTCAATAGACTGCAAAGCAGCTTGTTCTCCATGGATTAATGTAGTATCAAACAATGGTGTTTTTGTGTCTTTTTGCTTTATTAGTAATCCAATTTCTGTGCAACCTAATATAACTCCTTCAGCACCTTGCTTGTCTAATTTATCTATAATATTTAGATAAATTTGTTTGGAGTGTTCAGATATAATCCCTAAACATAATTCATCATAAATAATTGAATTTATAAGGTTTATGTCTTCTATATTAGGTATTAGTACTTCAATTCCATTTTCAATTAATTTAGATTTATAAAAATCTTGCTCCATTGTATATTTTGTTCCCATTAGTCCAATCTTTTTAATACCTTTTTTCTTTAATTCTTGTGCAGTTGCTTTTGCAATATGCAGTATTGGAATATTAATGTTTTCTTTAATTGTGTCTACTACTTTATGCATAGTATTAGTGCATATAACTATAAATTCTGCACCTGCTTTTTCTAAGCTTTGTGCTGCTTCTGATAAAATTTGTGCACTTTTTTCCCAATTCCCACTTGATTGACATATTTCAATTTCATGAAAATCAACACTATATAATAAACATTTTGCTGAATGTAATCCTCCAAGTTGCTCTTTTATAACCTTGTTCAAAACTTGATAATAGGTGACAGTGCTTTCCCAGCTCATTCCACCAATTAGTCCAATTGTTTTCATTTCTCTTTTCCCCCAATTATTTTAATATATGATATTATATATGCATAATAAAATTTTAACATATGTTGAATTAATAAACATAAAAACAGTATAATAACTAAAATATTATTTGAAAGGGAGAGAATAAATGGAATATGGAATAGCATTAATATTCATGATTATTGGTTTTATATTTGGTAAATTAGTTATGGATAAATCAGCTAAAAATTATGATAGGGATATAGTATTACTTGCAATATTTTTCTTTGTTTTTGGAGCAGAAACAGCAATATTTTCAACTGTTGGTTTTAAAATAACTCTTCAAAATTCAGTAACACCTTTTCTTATGGGTGTTGTGGTAAGAAGATATTTATATAATCTTATATACAAAAGAAGTAAAAATTAAGAGCATTTTAGAATATTCATTTAAGATTAAATTTATAGTATAATATTTTTTGAGATATAAAATGATGTTAAGCTATAAATGCAAATATGATAATAGATAAGGAACATAAAGATATGACTATAGAATTAGAAAAGTATTACAACAAATTTTGTGAAGATAAAAGATTAACAAGAAGGCATGGACAAGTTGAATACATAACTTCTATGAAGTATATTCACGATTTTCTAGAAGATAAACCAAATGCAAAGATCCTTGATGTTGGAGCTGGTACAGGTAGATATTCAGTACAGTTAGCAAATGAAGGATATGATGTAACTGCAATTGAACTTGTAAAACACAATCTTGGTGTTTTAAAGTCAAAAAAGAGTTCAGTAAAAGCAATGCAAGGAACAGCTTTAGATTTATCAAGATTTTCAGAAAATACTTTTGATATGACTTTGGTTTTTGGACCAATGTATCATTTGTATAAATTTGAAGATAAGGTAAAAGCTCTTCAAGAAGCGAAAAGGGTAACAAAAGTAGGTGGGATTATATTAGTAGCTTATTGTATGAATGAGTACAGTGTATTAACATATGGATTTAAAGAAAATAATATTCGTGCAAGTATTGATAATGGAAAACTTACTGAAGATTTTCATGTTATATCAGAGCCAGAAGATTTATATGACTATGTAAGGCTTGAAGATATAGATAAAATAGATGAAGCAACAGGCATAAAAAGAATTAAAATAATTGCAGCAGATGGTCCAGCTAATTATATGAGACCTATTTTAAATGCTATGGATGAAGATTCATTTAAATTATTTATAAAATATCATTTAACTACATGTGAAAGACCAGATTTGCTTGGTGCTAGTGCACATACATTAGATATTTTAAGAAAAGAATAATAGGCTTTTAAATTAATTGTTCCATTGGTTATTGATAATTATGAAGCAGAAGAATGGTTCAAAATAGAAGTAGCTTTAGATGAAAACGAAACAATTATATATATAATAAACAATATATAGGTGGAGTTGTCCACCTATATTAATTTATGTTTTGATATTACCAAGATTCATAATGGACTATATCTTCAAGTTTTTTTCTTGGACGAGATTTAGGAGTTTCAGCAGGGTACCCCAATGTTATAACTCCAACTACATATTTATCAGATGGTATATTCAATACTGGTCTAATTTCTTCTTGAGTAAATTCAGCAACCCAGCAAACACCTAAGCCTAAATTATTTGCTTGCAGAAGCATATAGCCTGTTGAAATTGATGTATCTCGAATTATTCGTTTTACATCATCTTGTGGACTATTATCATCAATTGATATGTCTTCTTTTATTCTGCATTTTATATCTGCTATACTTACAATAAAAACAGGAGCTGTCATCATCCATTTTTGATTATGAGAAGATTCCATTATTTTTTGTTTCATATTTTCAGATTTCACAACAATATAATTCCATGGTTGAGTGTTATTTCCTGATGGAGATAACCTTCCACTTTCTAATATTTCAGTTATTTTTTCATCTTCAACTAGTTTGTTAGTATACTTTCTTATACTTCTACGCATTTCAATTTCTTTAATCATCTATCTATTCTCCTATTTTAAAATATCATAATACATATTATGTGTTTATTACTTATGTCAATATAAGCATATATTGGTCATTATAACATACTCATAGTAAATTAATTCTGTAATTCAACACATTTCTATGCTAGAATATAATCAAAATTCGACATTTGGGAGGGACAAATTTGGACTTAAAGGAAAAAATAAAAAAACTTCCTTCTTCACCAGGAGTATACTTTATGAAGGATTCTTTAGGTACTATTATTTATGTAGGAAAATCTAAAAATCTAAAAAGTAGAGTTGGATCGTATTTTGCAAACTCAAAGTCACACTCCACAAAGGTACAAAAATTAGTTAGAAACCTTAAAGATTTTGATCACACATTAACAGATACAGAATTTGAAGCATTGCTACTTGAATGTAAGTGTATAAAAGAAATTAAACCAATATATAATAGGTTAATGAAAAGTCCCAAAAGTTATTGTTATATAAAAATAAAGATTAATGAAAGATATCCAAACATTGAAATTTGTAATCAGCTAGATAGCTCTGATAAGAATCTTTATTTTGGTCCATATACTAATAAAAATACTGTAGAAAAAGGTCTTAATGCAATAAAGGATCATCTTAAAATTTTGTGTGCAAATAGTGCTAAAAATGCTTCTGGGTGCCTAATGTATCAAAAAAAATTATGTATTGGTATGTGTACAACTAATCCAACTAAAGAGTATTACTTTTATTTAATTGAAAAAATCATAAATCTTCTTAGTGGTAAGGATGTTGATATAATAAAAGAAATAGAAGATGAAATGAATAAAGCTGCTATAAATTTTGATTTTGAACTAGCAGCTAAATATAGAGATTATATAAAATTAGTCAGGCACTTTATAAATTATGCAGAAATTACTAATTTTATAGAATCAAATAAAAATATAGTTTTAATGGAACACCTAAATGATGAAGAAATAAAAGTTTTCTTGATAAGATATAATAAAGTAATCTTCAGTAAGATTTATAAACTTAGCAATTTTACTAAGAGTGAAATAAAATATATATTAAAAAGTGAAATAGTGACTAACTTTACTGAGGTATCAAAAAGAGAAACAAATATTGGTAAAGATGAAATAGATGAAGTCAACATAATATACAATTATTTAAAAAGTAAAAATACAGCTTGTAAATATATAGCTATAAAGGATTCATGGTTAGAGAATGTAGAAGATTTAAATGTAATTGATAAGTTTGTAAATACTAATATTAATTAATATAATAAGTCAATGTTTCAAATTAAGAGGCATTGATTTTTTTATATCTCACTAAAAGTAACTATTAGGAAAATATGAAAATTAATATATAATTTGGTATAATGAAGTTGTATTATAAATAAGTAAAGTGAGGGGTTACAATGACAGAAAGAGAAAAAATGTTAGCTGGAGAATTATATGATTGTGGAGATGAAGAACTATTAAAACAATGGTATAAAGCAAAAAAATTAATAAGAACTTATAACCAATTAGATTATGAAGAAAAAGAAAAACAAGATGAAATATTAAATGATCTTTTAGGTTCAAGAGGAGAAAAATTATGGATTACAGCTCCGTTCTATGTTGATTATGGTAATAATATTTATATAGGAAATAATTGTGAAATTAATATGAATTGTACTTTTTTAGATTGCAATAAAATTACAATTGGAAATAATGCTCTTATTGCACCAAATGTACAAATTTATACTGTTTTTCACCCAACAAATGCAACAGAAAGATTTAACTTTAATGAAAATGGTTCATTTTCATTTTGTAAATCATTAACAGCACCAGTTACTATAGGTGATAATGTTTGGATTGGAGGAGGCAGCATCATTTTGCCAGGTGTAATTATTGGAAATAATGTTACAATTGGTGCAGGTAGCGTTGTGACAAAATCAATTCCTGACAATAAGGTTGCTTATGGAAATCCATGCAAAGTTATAAGGGAAAATAATTAAATTAGAAATAGATTACAAGAGTGAGGAAATAAAGTGATTTAAGTTATATTAAAAATAAACTAATTTGCAACAATAAATCCAATATAGTCCCTTTTATAAAAATAAAATATGAAATTATAAATAAATTCAACAAAAAAAGAATATATAAATAGGGGAAAAAGATAAAAAATAAATGGAATATTTTACTTTAATTTGTATATATGGTGTGCTAGTATAAGGATACCTTATAACAAAGGTGATACAAAACATTAAAAAATGAAAAACGGGGGGAAATAAAATGAAAACAAAAAAACTGATAGTTACACTATCATTAATGGTATTGGTAAGTAGTTTACCATCAAAATCAGTTTTTGCTGCAAGTCCAAATTTAATTGACACATTGCAACCAAAGACAGAAATTACCACAAATTCTTTAGATTTTGATTTTAGAACAGTTGACAATCAAGAAGTAAAGATACCAGATGAAAGTAAAGTTCAAAACTTCACAAAGGAAAATAATGTTCAAGTAAAAAGTGATGTAGCTTCAGGATATGAACAAACAAAGGAAATAGCAGAACAAAAAGCTTCAGTTTTAGCTACTAACACCTATGGCGGGACAAGCGTGCAATATGCATTAATAGACAATGGAAAAATTGTTCTATCTGGTAATGCAGGGGTATATTCAAAAGATAGCAATAAAGCAATAACTGCTGAGAATATGTATGGTATAGGTTCTGTTAGTAAAATGTTTGTAACAACAGCAGTAATGAAATTAGTAGATCAAGGTAAAATTGATCTAGATGCTCCAGTAATCAAATATATTAAAGAGTTTAAAATGGCAGATGATAGATATAAAAACATTACAGTTAGAATGCTTTTAAATCACTCATCAGGTTTAATGGGATCAAGCCTTTCTAATGCAATGCTCTTTAATGATAATGATACCTATGCACATGATACATTTTTAACTGAATTAAAAACACAAAGATTAAAAGCTGATCCTGGTGCTTATTCTGTATATTGTAATGATGGGTTTACTCTTGCTGAAATTTTAGTAGAACATGTAACAGGTGATAGTTATACAAACTATATAACAAAGAATATTACTAATCCTTTAAAGATGAATGATACAAAAACACCTAATAGTAAATTTGATAAGGACAAGCTTTGCAAAACATATTATACAGGAATACAAAATGCATTACCTGTAGATACACTAAATGTACTAGGTGCAGGTGGAATTTATTCAAGTGCAGAAGATTTATGTAAATTTGCGACAACATTTACTAATAATTCAAATAAAATTCTTTCAGATAATTCTTTAAAAGCAATGAAAAATAAGGAATATTTAAAAGGTATTTGGCCTGTTGGTGAAGATGGCGAATTAAGTTATGGATTAGGTTGGGATAATGTAAATCTTTATCCTTTTAATCAATACAATATTAAAGCATTATCAAAAGGTGGAGATACTGAACTTTATCATAGTAGCCTAATTGTTTTACCAGATAAAAATATGGCTATGGCCATAGTAAGTTCAGGTGGATCAAGTTCAACAGATGAAATAATGGCTCAAGAAGTTCTCCTTGCTGCATTGAAAGAAAAAGGAGATATAAATAATATAATACCAGATAAGACTTTCGTTGAACCTGAAAAAGTTGCTATACCATCAGAGATGAAACAATATGAGGGGGTATATATATCAGCATCATTAGGATTTTTAGATGTTAAGATTGATGAAACAGGGACATTAAGTTATTCAGATCCTCGAATACCAAATGATGTTGTAAAAACTCTTACTTATACAAAAGATGGTACTTTTAAAAGTAGTAATGGATCACAAAGTGTTAAATTTGTAAAAGAATCAAATGGAGAAATATATATTCAAAATTTAGGATATCAAACTGCACCAGGTTTAGGCCAAATAGCTAATAATGATTATATAGCTCAAAAAGAGGATATCAATAAAATACCAGAAAATATTTCTAAAACTTGGCAAAATAGAGCAGGAAAAATATACTTTTTAGCAAATGAAAAATATTCTTCAGAAGTGTACATGCTTGGATGTCCTATTACACAAGTTGGATTTTCAAAGGGATTTGAAGGATATTTAGGTATGAATAAAATAGTTGATGAAAATTCAGCAATTGGTATAATGAATGGACCAGGTATGATGTCCAGAGATCAATTTGATTATAAATTTTATAATAAGGATAATCATGAATATTTTGCAGCAGATGGACAAATATTTGTAGATGATTCTGATGTATCAACATTACCAACAAAAGATAAATTTAAATGCAAAATTGGTAAAGATGGATACACTCAATGGTATAAAATTGGTGAAGAATCAGCTAATAAAGAAATAACTGTAGATATACCTAAAGATGCTGGTTTTGTTGTTTATAATAGTGATTATACATTAGCAAATGATTCTGTAATTTCAGGAGATAATAAAGTTACATTACCTAAAGGCGGAATAATAGGATTTATAGGTAGTGCAAAAGCTAAATTTACTATACATTATAATTAATAAGCAGAATTTCAAACCTAGAAAGTCCTTGCATAGTTAATTTATGCAAGGCTTTTTCTAATACAAATAAGAAATTTGATTATATCGATCCATAAAAGAATCAGGAAGTTTCTTATCAGAAATAATATAATCTAGGTCAGAAACTGTACCTACCTTAAATGGAGCAATAGAGGAAAAACGATTATGAGGACATAAAAATATTTTTTCTTTTGAATGGGACAACATCATTTTGCGAATGGTTGTCTCATTTTCATTTGAATCAGTTATAATTCCATCCTCTGAAAAAGCAGCAGATGTAAAAAATATCATATCAGTATATATGTTTTTTAGCATATCTAAAGCAAATGATCCCATTGTAATAACATCATTGCAATCAGAAACTAAACCACCTAAGCAATAAGTTGTTATATGCTTAGAAGCAAGCAGATGAGCTAATTGAATATTATTTGTGAAAATAGTTAAATTCATATCAGCTGTTAAAAAATTTGAAAAATTTAGTGCAGTTGTTGAACTATCAATAAAAATAGATGATCCATGATTAATAAGCTTGGAAGCTATTTTGACAATAGCTATTTTCTCACGTTTATTCTCTTGAATTCTCATAGAAAATGGAGCCATTCCTGGTTGAGCATTTAGAAGAGAAACTCCACCATGAGTTCTTTTAACTAGTCCTTGATTTTCTAATTTGGTCAAATCTCTACGTATGCTTGAAGTACTTATAAAAAGTTTTTCAGATAAATAATCTACTGTAACAAAAGTTGTTTTATCTAATATTTTCATAATTTCTTTTTCTCTTTGAATATTGCTCATTAATCTTGCCTCTTTTTGCTTATTCAATGCTCATTTATGATTGTTTTTCAAGTTTGGCGCCATATATTGACCAAATGAGCATTATTTATTATTATACTCTCATAAACTGGAAATGGAAAGCAGGTATAATCTATGAAAAATGTAATATTAGATGTAGATGGAACACTGTGGGATACCACAGAAGTTGTAGCTAAAGCTTGGAACAGAGCAATTCTTGAAAATGGAACATCAGTGGTAGCTGTTAATTCAGCTATACTTAAAGAACAATTTGGTAAAACAATGAATGTAATAGCAAATAATTTATTCCATGATACTGATAATGAAAATAGGGAAAATTTAATGAAGAAATGCTGTCAATATGAGCATGATGATATAAGAGAAACTCAAAAAACTATGTTATATCCAAATGTAAAAGAAACTATAAAAAAGCTATCAGAAAAATGTGGCGTATTTATAGTTAGTAATTGTCAATCTGGATATATTGAATTATTTATGAAAAAGGCAGGGATAGAAGGATATATTACAGACTATGAATGTTTTGGAAATACAGGTTTAACTAAAGGAGAAAACATAAAATTAGTGGTAGAAAGAAATAACTTAACTGATGTTATGTATGTTGGTGATACCTTGGGTGACTATGAAGCAGCAAAAATTTCAGATGTTCCTTTTGTATTTGCAAAATATGGCTTTGGAACAGTAGAAAATTTTTATCATGAGATAAATGAGATAAAAGAATTATTAGATTTATGTGAGGATGTGTAAATATGAAAGTAGATTTAGAACGTTTTTTAGGAGAATGTAGTTGTGGACATGCACATAATATATCAGTTAAAAACATTTTTATAGAAGAAAATGCCAGCAAATATTTGAATGAAATTTTAAAGTCATATAAATGTCCTGTCTTTATTTGTGATTCAAATACTAAAAAAGCAACCGAAGAAATTTTAAATAATTACTTTGAAAAAAATAAGACAATTGAGTTGGTAGGTGAAAATATACATGCTGATAATTTTAATGTTGAATATATAAAAGAAAGATTAGTGTATGAAGCAGATATTTTGATTGCTGTTGGATCAGGTACAATTCATGATTTAAGTAGATATGTTGCATTCCAGAAAAAGATACCTTTTGTATCTATCCCTACAGCAGCTAGTGTAGATGGCTTTGTTTCTACAGTGGCTGCTATGACATGGAATGGGATGAAGAAAACTTTTCCGGCAAAAGCTCCTATATATGTACTGGCAGATACTAATATTTTTAGCAAGGCACCTTATAGATTAACAGCATCAGGAATATCTGATTTAATGGGTAAATATACAGCTTTAACAGATTGGAAAATTTCTAACATTGTTACTCAGGAATATTTTTGCCAAAGAATATATGACTTAGAAATGGAAGCAGTTAAGGAAGTAGAGCATATTCTTAAAGAAATAAAGTTTGGTGATAGGAAATGTATAGAAAAGTTAATGTATGCTCTTATTTTATCTGGATTAGCAATGCAGATGATTGGAAATTCTAGACCTGCATCTGGGGCAGAACATCATATTTCACATCTTTGGGAAATGAGTGTAATTAATAAACATATTGATGCATTACATGGAGAAAAAGTTTCAGTAGGTTTAATTTTAAGTTTAGAAAAATATGAAGGGATACTTAAAAGTATTGAGAGTGATGAGTGTAAAGTTGTTGATAATTCTGAATTTGAAATAGAACTTCTTGAGGATACCTTTAGTAAAAATGGTTTGTATGAAGAGATTATAAAAGAAAATGGTGATAATATTTTAAAATCTGTTAATTTAAATGTATTAGAGGATAAGCTTGAAGAAATTGCTGTAGAGCTTAGAAAATTACCATCAAGTGAAGGGATAAAAGAAAAGTTAAAAAGTGCAGGTTGTATAACTTTAATGGAAGAATTAAAATTGCCTGATATTAAAGAACTTACATTAATACTAAGTCCATATGTACGAAGAAGATTAACTTTAATGAGAATTTCAAAACTTTTTTGTGGGAGTAGGGAATATTAGTTGGACTAATAGTTTGATAAAAGAAGAACTTTGAATTCGATTTATAAAAGAATAATTTAAAATGTAGTTGTTAAGGGAGAATAAAACGCAAGAAATGGCGAATATCCTCCATTTTTAGATAATTTAGTGTGTCTATTTAATATTTTGGCTAAATATGCTTGAAAAACCAAGGTATACGTTTACAGAATAATTTGTTATAATTTAGGTAAACATACACAAACATTAATATTATTTTAAAATAACATTTTATATGACATCAAAATATTACTACTTTGTAATAAGTAAAAACTTGCTTTAAGTAGATTATTAAATAACAAGGAGGAGAGGAATATGAACAAGAAAATAAAAAAGATAGTTACTACTATATTGTCAGTTGGAATTCTGGGGGTTTTTGGTTTTGCTGGTAAAGCAAATGCTGCAGTTGCATGGAATTCAAATCAGCAGTATGGGTCTTGGAATAATGGTGGATACACTATATATAATGATGTATGGGGTGCAGGTGCAGGAGTACAAACTATCTGGGCCAATTCCTATAGCAATTGGGGAGTTTGGGCAAATCATCCTAATACAGATGGAATAAAATCATATCCTAATGTATCAAAAACTATAAATAAAAATATAAGTTCTATAAGTACATTATCAAGTTCGTTTAATGTTACTGTTCCTAAAAGTGGAACATCTATGGAAACAGCTTATGATATATGGGTAGGAAATAATGCTCATGAAATCATGTTATGGATGAATCAATATGGTTCAGTAAAGCCTATTTCATATAACTATAATGCACAAGGAAATCCTATTCCGGTTTATAGTAATGTAAAAGTTGGTGGCCATACATGGAATGTATATAGAGGGAATAATCGTGCAAACATGGTATATTCATTTGTAAGAACTAGCAATACAAATTCTGGCACTGTAGATGTGAAGGCTATACTTAATTGGATTAAAAATACCCCAAAATGGTTTGGTGATTTAACAGTTGGACAAGTTCAATTTGGTTATGAAATTACGTCAAGCTATAACAATGGTAGTGGATATAATTTCTATACTAATAGCTATTCATTAACTTCAAAATAATATTTAAATTAATGTTATGTAAGAAGATGTTATTTTTTGATTTTAAGATTTGTTTGTTATGTGTTAAATAATGACTTACAGAAAGTACAGACCTCACAAGTAATTTGGTTGATGTAGGTATAGTATTTTTTATACTTTAGAATTGGATTAGACATTTATATAATTAATAAAAATTTCAAATAATCATTTTAGAGACTGTATAATAATGATTTTTATCCTTATTATGCAGTCTCTTCTTATATAAAATGTTTAATAATCAATCTAAAATACTATACAAAATATAAAATGTTATATAAAATAGATATGAATTACTTAGGATGAGGAGTTTAGCATATGAAATATTATTTTGCACCACTACATGGTGTCACTGGATATATATATAGAAATGCACATAGAAGCTTTTTTGGACAAGTGGATAAATACTTTACACCGTTCATTACCCCAACCAAAAATAAGGTTTTTACAACTAAAGAATTAAATGATATCTTGCCAGAGCATAATGAAGGAATAACTGTGATTCCACAGTTACTTACAAATAATGCAGAACATTTTATTTATACAGCAAATGAACTTATTAAATTTGGTTATACTGAACTAAATTTAAATTTAGGATGTCCATCAGGTACAGTTGTTTCAAAGGGAAAGGGTTCAGGCTTTCTTGCACATCAATATGAGTTAGATAAGTTTTTGAATCAAGTTTTTTCAGAAGTCAAAGCTAAAATTTCTATAAAGACAAGAATAGGTAGGGATACTCCTGATGAATTTTATGATCTTATTGAAATATATAATAAATATCCATTAGAAGAGCTTATAATTCATCCAAGAACAAGACAAGATTTTTATAAAAATGAACCAAATTTAGATATATTTAAAGATGGTCTAACTTTAAGTAAAAATCCTGTTTGTTATAACGGAAATATATATAATGCTGATGATTATAATGAACTTATTAAAAAATTCCCTGATTTAAGTTCAGTTATGCTAGGTAGAGGACTTATTGCAAATCCTGCATTAATAGAAGAAATAAATGGTGAACCTATTATAAATAGAGATTTGATGAGAGAATTTCATGAAAAAGTTTTTGGAGATTATAGAAAGGTTCTACCAGAAGATTTATCTGTATTATTTAAGATGAAAGAATTATGGTTTTATATGAGTAGAATGTTCCAAGAAAGCGATAAATATTTTAAAAAGATAAGAAGATCAGAAAGATTAAGTGATTATGAAATTATTGTATCAAAAGTTTTTCATGAGCTTGACATGGAGGAAAAGCTTTTATATAGATTTTAGTATCAATTAGGAGGCAAGGATATGGGATTATTTGGACCAAGCCAAAAAGAGATTTGGCAACAACTAGCTAAAGAAATTCAAGCTGATTATGTGAAAAAAGGATTTTGGGAAGGATATAGAGTTGAAGCACATGTAGATAATTGGGTTATTGTATTAGATACTTATACAGTACAGGTAGGAACTGCTCCAATAACATATACAAGAATTAGAGTGCCTTTTATAAACCTTGATAATTTCTATTTTAAAATATCTAAAAGAGGATTCTTTAATGGACTAGGTAAAATCTTAGGTATGAAGGATATTGAAATTGGTGATGAAAATTTTGATGAAGCTTTTACATTAAAAAGTAACAATGAAGAAAAGGCAAAACAACTGTTTGCAAATGAAAATATAAGAAGATTAATACAAAATCAATCTAAAATTAATCTTGAAATAAAAGATGATGAAGGCTTTTTTAAATCACGTTTTCCAAAAGGTGTTGATGAGCTTTATTTCGAAATTCCTGATGTCATAAAAGAGATAGACAGACTTAAAGATTTGTATGAGCTTTTTTCAGAAGTTTTAAAAGAGTTGTGTAACATTGGATTGGCAAGTGATGAAGAACCAAAAGTAGTTTTATAAGGTATAATTATAATGACTCATTAATGGTTGAAATCAGATAAATACTAAACTATAAGATTTTTAATATAGCCCTTGATATGTGTAAATATCAAGGGTTTTAATGTTAGAACGTTTTTGAATATTGTAATATACTTGTAATGAATTCAAAATTAGCACCTTGTTCAAGTATTACTATAGGTATATATATATCTAATTTTATATCAATTAAAATTAGATTGTTTAAATCAGACTCACTGATATTTGTTACAACATACTTATATAAGACACTATCACCAATTAGTACTTGTGGAAATGGCTGAGTGTTAGAATTAAACCAAGTAACACCCCCATCAATAGATAAATACTTAACTATATTAATGTTTGGATTTGTTGAAAAGTTTGAATCAGTATTACCTAAATTAAGATTTATAACCATAGTCTCTTGAGATGTTTCTGTAGTGACAGCAAAAAGAGAAGCATCTTCCATATTTCTTTCATCCTTTGCTTTATAAATTATATAGAAAGTTATCTATATTACATATTATGAAATTATGGAAAATCTGTTCATTTTATTGCTATTTTATTTGTTGAACTCTACCAACAACTCCACTTTCAATCATTACTTTGATACCACGAGGGTGTACTGCTGAATTCGTAAGTATTTTTTGAACTACACCTTCAGTTAATTTTCCAGAACGTTGGTCCTGCTTTTGCACAATCAATACTTTTGTACCAACATTTATATCTTTTCGTACTTTTCCATTCATAATATTAACTCCATTTCGTATATTTATTTAGCTTTACATTTGTTCAATTAAAAAATAACATGAGTTAATAAATCCCCATGTTATTTTTATATTATAAATTATAAAATTATAACAAGTTACATATTTAATGTTTTTCTTAATATTTTAACCTTATATTTTCTATTCATAATTTTGAAGAGCAGCTTTGCCTTCTTCATCAGTACTAATTCTTACTACATTTTGTACATCATAAACAAAAATTTTACCATCACCCATTTTTCCAGTTTTAAGAACTCTTTTTGCTGTTTCTATAACTAAATCTACAGGAATTTCACATACTATGATTTCTATTTTTAACTTTGGTAATAAATTTATATCAACAGGTACACCTCTATAGTATTCTTTATGTCCTTTTTGTACTCCACAACCTAAAACATTAGATACTGTCATTCCTTGTATGCCTATTTTGTTTAATTCATCTTTTAATTCTTCAAACTTACTTGTATTAGTTATAATATCAATTTTAGTCATTTTATCCATATAGTATTCATCCCCTTAAATTATATATTATTAATTCCATTATAAGCTTCTTCACCATGTAATGAAAGGTCTAGTCCAGAACTTTCTTCTTCTTTATCTGTTCTTAATTTAGTAACTAAGCTAATAAGTTTTAATATTAAAAATGTTACAACTCCAGCATATAAAGCGCATGAAAAAGCTGATATGATATTTACTTTAAGTAGTTCAAAACTTCCATAAAATAATCCATTAGCACCTGCTGGATTTACAGAAGTAGTAGAGAATAAACCAGTTGCTACAGCTCCCCATAATCCTGCAATTCCATGACATCCAAAAGCATCTAAAGCATCATCATAACCAAGTTTTCTTTTTAGGTAAACTATAGCTAAAAAGCTAACTACTCCTCCAATAAATCCTATAACAATTGAAGATAAAGGTGTAACAAAACCAGCGCTTTGAGTTATTGCAACTAAACCTGCAATCGACCCAGTTATTGCACCTAAAACTGTTGGTTTTTTATTAATTATCCATTCTAATATAATCCAAGAGATTCCACCAGCAGCTGCAGCTGTATTGGTTGTTAAGAATGCATTAACTGCAACTCCGTTTATAGCAAGTGCACTTCCAGCATTGAATCCAAACCAACCAAACCATAATAAACCGCCTCCAAGGATAGCCATTGGAATATGATGAGGATTTGGAACAGCTTTTTTTCTCTTTCCTATTACAATAGCTGTTATTAATCCTGATATACCAGAGTTAATTTCAACAACATTTCCTCCAGCAAAATCTAGAACACCTAAATTCTTAAGCCAACCACCATTGCCCCATACCCAGTGAGCAATAGGATCGTATACAAAAATACTCCATAAGATTATAAATAATACGAAGGCTCCAAATCTCATACGTTCAGCAAAAGAACCAGAAATAACTGCTACAGTTATAGCTGCAAACATCATTTGAAAAATTACAAAAAGTAAGTGAGGGATTGTTGTTGCATAATCACTATTAGGTTCTATCCCTATATTAGATAAGAAAGCCCAATCAAAACCCCCTATAATTCCATGAAAATCTGGCCCAAATACTAAAGAATAGCCTACCAAAATCCAAAGTACTGAGATTATAATTAATGATGTATAGCTATGCATTGTAGTACTTAACACATTTTTACTTCTAACAAGCCCCCCATAAAAAAGTGCTAAACCTGGTATCATAAGCATTACTAATGCAGCTGAAAAAATTATAAATCCCATATCTGCCCCATTTAAATTGTTCATTTATTATATTCCTCCTAACACAAGTTGTTTAATACACAAAATAATAATGTAAACAAATACCACAATAAACATTAAAGCATTATTTGACTTTTTACAATATTAAATACTTATTTTATACAAATTAATAAATATAATGCATCTATTTTTGCATTTTATAAAAATAGATGTATTACATTTTGTAGTTTAATATTTCACTTTTTATCTAATATGTTAGTATCTCATATATATATTACTTGGAAAATATATATGTTTATGTAAAATAAGTGTATACATCTTTGGTTTTATAACGTCTTATTAATAGGAGTATTTCAAAATTAAAGCTTTTAACTAATTTACTTTATGGAAGGAGGTAATGATGAGTAATGAATTGATAATTGAGATGTTTAAGGAAAAAATGTATCTCATACATAAATATTTGATTAAGCTTGGATGTAGCGAAGAAAATGCTGAAGACATAGTACAAGATACCTTCTATAAAGCATTAAAGTATATTGATGGTATACAGGAAGATAAATTATCTTCTTGGCTATTTAAAGTAGCAATAAACAAATATTACGATTTATGTAGAAAAAATAATAGACATGCTCACATAAGTCTTGACGAAGAGATTTTTAAAGAAAGATTAAAGGAAAACAAATTAGTTGAAGATTTTATATTAGATATAGAAAAAAAGGAAGAGATTCTTAAAATTTTAAATTCTATAAGTGATATAAATAAGAATTTGTTGTTCTTTAAATATGAAATGGACTTATCTTATAAGGAAATAGCTGAACTTTTAGAAATAAGTGAAAATACGGTTAAAACCTATCTATTTAGAGCTAGAGAACAATTTAAAAAGTTATGGAGGGAAAATTATGAAGAGCGATGATGAAAAGTTAAGAGAATTATTTGAGACAAATAAAAAGCCTACTTTTAATAAAGCAATTAGAAGAGTTAAATTTTTTTCAACAGTAAGAACGGGAATGGTTAGTTTGATGATATTTGTTATCATTATCTTTACATTAATGATTTCAAACACTACCATATTAAATAGAATGGGAGATGAAAAAACAAAAAAGTTATATGAGTTATCTTGTATATCTATGCCAAATACATATGTAGGGGCTATACAGAACTATGATAGTATTATGGTTGGAGATATTGAATATGTTAAATATAAATTTTTAGGAAATAAAGTTATAACTGATGGTGATTATAAAGAAGGCTATACTTATATGCCTTTAATAAATGTGTCATATGGAAGTGGGGGAGATAATATTTTAGAACAAATAGATAGGACGCAGAAAAGAACTGATTATAATAAAGTAGGAAGACCAATCATGGAATTTTATTATCCAACAATTCAATATGAACATTATAAAAATGATTTAGAGAGACTTAATGAAATAGATAAAAATAAATTGGCAGAAGTATCTCTATCCTTTGATAAAGATTACTCAATAGATGAAGTAAAAAGTATAATTCCAAAAGAAGTTACTTTAAATTGGTATTGGGTTGATACAATTCCTAAAAATCAAATAATTGATTCGAAATTACCAATTGATGAATTTAGGGTGTATGGAATTAAAGGGTTAGATAGTCAAGGTAATCTACTTAGCAATCCAGAAACAGATTTTATAAATACAATAATGAGCAAAAAAGAAAGTGGAAAACTTAAGAATGAGTATTTCAATATATACAATACATTAAGCAATGGAAAAGATAAACTTATTAAAGAAGATTTAAAGATAATTGGAGTAGTTGTAAGTGGTGATGTCAATGCTTTAAAATCCTTAAGGACTAAGGAGTTTATTAAAGCATCCACAATGGGTGCAATTGCAGATAAATATTGATAAAGGGGAAATAGTAATGAAAACATATTTTAAACTAGAACTAAAGAGAGCTTTATTTTCTTGGAAGACTATTATATCATTTATAGCAATATTAATTAGTTTGCTAATACCATATATAGATGAAGTAAGATTTCATTTAACAGAATTAGATGGAATAGAATATTTTTTAAGAGTCACTGGTATGTCTTACTTTGTTTTCATAGGACCAATAATAGCTGGTGTAGTATACTCTACATCTGTAATTACAGATAAGAAAACAGGGTTTATGGAAAAATTATTAGAAATTATAGATGTAAAAACTTATTATAAAGTAAAATTAGTAGTAAATGCATTAGTAAATTCAATTATATTTCTATTTAGTCATTTAATTATAATAATATATTTTATTATTATCTATGGGGTGAATAATAGAGGATTTAAAGATGTATCAGCAGGAGCATTTGTAATATTTGATGATATATCAAAAATATCATATGTTTTATTGATATGTATAGTTATTCCTATTTCTTCAGTTACATTTTCAACATTTATTTTAGGTATAACAACAATAACTAATAAGAAGTTTGTAGGATATATACTCCCAGTATTTTATGTTATACTAACTCAGGTTTTATTTGAAATATGGCAATTTAATAATATTATTGACCTGAACTTAGGTAAGTTGTTTACCATAGAATTGTACTCTGGTGTAAATCTACTTAATACATTAATTTATAATTTAATATTAATGTTAATAGGAGTATGTCTATTATATAAGTTTTGTTATAAAAGAACATTATCTTTATATGGAAAAAAGGAGCTTAAATTAGATGTAATACAATAATTAAAAGTATATCGGCATCTTTACAAGGAGGAAAGTTATTATGCATTTAAGTAAAAAAAGAAATTAAAGCTTATATTTTTGTATGTTTTAACAATTTTATTTATTATTATTTCTTATATTGGATATTCAAAACAAGGAAGCATGAGTTATATTGCAATTATTATTTTGGCAATAATTAGTTGTGCAATTAACACCATGTATATAATAAAAGATATTAGTGCTTTCAAATAGTTTTCATATGATAATTTGAAGTATATTTGTATCTTTATACAAAGAAGAGTTATTATGCATTTAAGTAAAGAATGAAATTGAGGAGAGAGGAGTAAACTGCATTTTAATTATGCAGTTTATTAAATTTAATATATGAATAAAAGTGATTTAACCCGAAATCTTTATATGTTAAAAGGACTCTTAGGGAAAAAAAGGTTATGATTGGTGGTGGCATTCTTTCACAGGAATAAATAGAGAAACTGGTGAAGAAAAAGCATTTTTTGTAGAATATTTTATATGTAATCCTGCCCTTGGAGGAGATAAACCTATTTTAGGACAACTTAAAGAAAATCAAAGAAAAGGTATTAAACCATCATATTTTTTAATTAAGGCAGGAGCTTGGGGGAAAACCCGAAACAAATTCATAACTTTTATCCTATAAGCGATTTTAAATATGTAAAAGATAAGCTAGAAATTAATGTTCAAGAATGCACTTTAACAGAGAAATATATGAAAGGAAAATGTTTAGTTACTGAAGAGGAAGCTAAAAATCATCCTGAATATATGAGTGATGCAGGAAGTATGAGTTGGGATATAGAAATAAACAAGAAAATATCATATAATGTTTGATATGCAGATAAAAACTTGGGGTCAAATTTTACTAGTCCATGGATTGGGATAAGTAGTTGTAATTTGGAAAGTTTAATTACAGGAAAAAAACTAAAAAATTCCGCTATAGAAGTTGGTGGGGGTAAGCCAAAAGTATATGGAGTACCTTTAAATAAAAGGTTACTTATTGGAATGTATTATGAAGGAGAAATGTATGATTATAACTTCTCTAAATTTTGGAATGATGTAAAGGTAGAATAAAGGAAAGTTAAGAGGAAAAATAATGGCAAAAGTAACTAGTAAGAATAATGATTTTTTATTTTCATCAAAGGATACAACATCTACTAAGATATATTCATTATTGATAGATTTAGTAAATGAGGATAGAGAAGATTTAGCTAAACTTGTGAAAAAAATAGACTATTTATTAGAATATACAAGTATTTGTATAAAGCAAAAGGATTATAGAGCAGCAAGAGAAACTATTAGTAATGTTCATGAAAGATTAAATTTCCTTGAAAGTGAGAGTGTTGATACAGAATATCTAAGGTATCTATATGATGGAATTAAGAAGAAAATAAAATAGAATACAGAAACATGTGGAAGTAACGAAATTTTTTATTAGTCATAAATTAATATAAATAAGATTTTTGGAGAATTTTATGTATAGAAATGAATCTGGTGATTATGATATCACTGTAGATAAACTAAAATTAATTAATACATTTCGAAAACTATGGGAACAGCATGGAGTATGGACTAGATCTTTTATTATAAGTGAGGCAGAAGGACTTGGAGATTTAGAATTGGTGACAAATAGGTTGCTTCGTAATCCAGCAGATTTTGGAGAAGTGCTTAAAGAATTTTATGGAGTAGATAAAGCAAATAATTTTAAGAGTCTTCTTGAACAACATTTACTTATTGCTGCTGATTTAGTTAAAGCTGCAAAAGCAGGAAGCACTGAAGCTGCAGGTGAAGCAAAGAAAAAATGGTATCATAATGCAGATGAAATTGCAGCTCTTCTAGGAGAAATTAACCCCTATTGGAAAAGAGAAGACTGGCAAGGAATGTTATATAATCATTTAAAATTAGTTGAAAGTGAGGCTGTTAATAGGCTTGGAAAGCAATATGCCAAGGATATTGAGGTGTTTGATCAGATTGAAGATCAAGCCTTAGATATGGCTGATGAAATGGCAAAGGGAATTATAACACAATTTAATATTTAGATAAACTAAAAAAGTGAATTCATATGAGTTCACTTTTTTAAGTAATTATACTAATGTTTCCTTCTAGAATGTTTGTGATGCCTACCTCTGTTAGAATTTCCATTATTCATCATAGGGTTATTCATACCACCCATAAGCATGCTTAGTAATGGATTCATACCATTCATATTGTTTTGTCCATTTCCATTTTGCATGAACATATTCATTAAAGGGTTGCTATTCATATTATTTAAGGGATTGCTATTCATACTGCTGTTATTTCCATCAGGAGCATCTGTATTGTCATTAGGGATATTCATATTTTGAAGCATGTTCATTAAGGATTCCATTTGATTATTATTCATATTTGGTGCAGAATTGTTATTATTCATGCCCCCCATAAGCATATTTAGTAGTGGATTATTCATCATCATAGGATTTCCACCACCATTATTCATGCCTCCCATGAGCATACTCATTAGTGGATTTCCTCCCATTCTATTATTGTTACCACCCATCATACTTGCTAGTAACATATTTATTAAAGGATTCATTTTTTCACCTCAATACGTATTGCTTATACTCTGCTATATAGTATTTATTTTTACGACAATTGGTGACTGAACTAGAAATAATATAGCAAAAATCCTTGCGATTTATAACTTGACAATGAATGGTATTGTTTCTATACTTTGAATAAAAGGGAGTATAAGAGGAGTTAAAAAGCTATGTTAAAGATTAGACCTCATCATATTAACTGTATCTACTTTTATAGAGGACTTGGATATAGTAAAGAGTTTGTAAAAGGCATGGACAATATAGTAAATTTATTAAAAGAAGATGATAATATAGAGATTAAATTAATAAATCACTGTGATGATATATGTGAAAATTGTCCAAACAAGCTTAAAGAGCAAATATGCAAAACTAATAACAAGATTAAAGATTTAGATGAATTGACCTTAAAGGAATATGGACTTAAAATAGATAATAGTTACAAATTTTCTTATATTAAAAGATATATATACAAGAATTTTTCAAAAGAAAAGTTTGAAAAAATATGCAAAGATTGTGATTGGCATAAAAATAAAGTTTGTGCATTATAAGGAAGGAGAAAATAAAATGTCAGTAAAGATGTTACATACCTGCATTAGGGTAAAAGATTTAGAAAAATCATTAAAGTTTTACAAGGAAGCATTAGAACTTATAGAAACAAGGAGAAAAGATTTTCCAGATAATAAATTTACATTAGTATATCTATCAAATGAAAAGGGTGGATATGAAGTTGAACTTACTTATAATTATGATGTTGAAAAACCATATGAATTAGGAAATGGTTTTAGCCACACAGCAATTGGGGTAGAAAACTTGGAGGAATTTAGAGAAAAGCACATATCTTTAGGATATGAAGTTACAGATTTAAAAGGACTACCAGGAGAAGCTCCTCATTACTATTTTGTAACAGATCCAGATGGATATAAAGTTGAAGTTATTAGGTGTTAATATATCAAATAAGAAAGCATTCAGAAATGAGTGCTTTTTTGTTTGATATAATCATTTATGGTATAATTAACCATGTATATATATTTTTTTATCAAGAATAGGGGGAAACTATGAAAAAAATTGTAGCTTTGTTTTGTGTTTTAACTTTTGCCTTTACAGGAATTTGTACTGGAATAAAAGCTGAAGCAAAAACTGAAACTAAAACAGAATCTAAGGATGAAAAAAAAGAAGAAATTAGGGATTCTAATAAGGAAAAAACGGACAAGCTACCAAATGATAAAATTAATGAAAATAAAATAACTAAAAACTTAGAAACAAAGGAATTAAATATTCCCAAGAAGGAAACGAAAGAAAATAAAGTTGCTCAATTACAAGAGGGAACAGCAGTTGGATATACTAATTTTACTTTAAGTAAAGGAAAAACAGTTGAGTTAATAAATACAACACAAAAAACTATCACTATAAAGTTTGGGGTAAATACTACGGTAGGTGGAGTTAAACCTGGAGTGGATTATATTGATTATTCATATAATGGTGAAATTTATTCATTAAATCATAATTATCATTATGATATTAATGTATCAACTAATCACACTATAAAATTTTCTGCTGGAAGTGATACTGATGTTAATTTGCAGATTGCAGATGACTATTACAATTTACTAAATCAAAAAGATTCATTTACACCAGTATTTTATGAATATACAATGGAAAAAGATAAAGGATATGAATTAACAAATAATACAAATAGAAGGATTACTATAGCAAAGGACCCTAATAGTAATGTTAAGTATGATTATGTTTATTATGATAAAGGTAGCAATGTAGATTCTTTATATACAAATAGTTCTGAATCAAAAATAGATATAAATAGTGGATATTTAAAAAAAATTACAGTAAAGCCTTCAGATACAAGTAATTTTTTAAGAATTTACATACCATATGAAAATAAAGATATGATAAAGGAAGTTGATACTCCTGCTATAACTGTAAGAACTATTTCTTTAAACAAAGGATATGAACTGACTAATCCTACAAATGGGAAGACAAAAATATTAACAAATGCAAGTAGTTCTAGTGGGAATAAATATGATTTTGTTGATTATGATGTGCAAGGGAATGTTTCAAAATCTGAAATAGATGAGATGTCTTCTCTATATTTAGAAAAAGGACATAAAACTAGGGTTACTTTAAGTTCAGGGTATAATTGTGCTATTGCTATGCCATCTGAAATTGAATTTAGAGAAGTTGCAGATCCAGCAGTCTATAGATTTACTATTTCAAATAATTTAAACTATGAAATAAATAATATAAGCAGTTTAAATCCAACAGGGAAGGATTTTACCATATATACTGATAATTCGTATTCAAATAAATATGAATATGTAGATTATAATTCGGCAGGAGAAATAAGTAATCAATCCATAGAAAAATATGGTGATTTTTCTATGGCATTTGGGTATAAAAGAAGAATAAGCTTAGAAAAAGGAAGTCCAATAACTTTTTATCTTCCATATGAATATAGAAATACAATACAAAAAACAGACAAACCAGCTTTTTCAGCTTATACTTTGACAAAAGATAAAAGTATTGAAATAAACAATAATACAAATATCCCAGTTAAAATACTAAATGATAGTAATTACAATAATAATTTTGCTTACATTGATTATGATTTATCAGGAAAAATATCAGCACAAGCTATTAATTTTGATAGTCTTCTAACAGTTGAAAATCAACATGATACAATAGTAGATTTATATAAAGGTGCAGTCACATTATATATAGCGTATGAATATAAAGATTTAGTTAAAGAAGCTGATCAAAAAGCATTTAATAAAATGACTATAACCCAAAATGCTAGTTTGGAAATTAAAAATGGATTAGAAGAACAGTTAAAAATTTTAAATACAAGTGATTATAACACTTTATATAATCATATAGATTATGATTCCAATGGTAATATTTCAAAAATTACAAGAGATCAAGATGGGACATTCTCTATTGATTCAAAAAATATAAAAAGATTAAGTTCATGTGACAATCAAACCATATTTGTTTATTTACCTAATAAAAAAGAAATAGAAACAAAAATTATAGGTAATCCTGTTTTTTATGAACAAAATTTAGGTGAATCAAAAAACTATGAAATTGATAATATAAATAATTCAAAAACATTTTTATCATTAATTAAGGATACAACTTACAATTCAACATATAGTAAATCAACTTATGATTGCTTATCATTTGATAATACTAATAAAATAACAGATGTTCAAAGAGATATTTCAGAAAATAATAATGTTAGTTCATATACTAAGAAAAGAATTAGCACAAACAAAGGAAAAGGACTTAAGATTTATATACCATATGAGTATGCAAGCAGATTTAAAGAAGTCTCTATCCCAGTGTTTTATCAATTTAATTTAGAAAAAGATAAGTCTTATGAAATAACAAATAATAACTTATCAGCTATAGATGTGCCCATATATAATACAAGTGCATCAAATGCTAGTAAATATAATTATTTAAGGACATATGGTACAGGTGAAGTAGATAAATATACAGCTAATACCTATGGATTAATGCATGCATTTTTAGGAAAAACTGAAAAGATAAATATTGCTCAGGGAGATAGTTTAACTTTATATATTCCATATGAATTAAAAGATATAATTAAGGAAACAAACAATCTTTACTATAGTAAAAAAATTTATAAAGGGGATAAGTTTGTTGTGAAAAATAACTACAATCACACAATTTATCTAACAACATGTGGAAGTGATGATAATTCCTATAATGCTAGTATATTTGATAGTAATATGAATAAAGAAACATATATTAGTTTAAGTAATACTAGAAATGTAAAGTTAGATCCAAATGAAACTATAATAATATATAATACTGATACAGCAGAAATTAATGTAGATGTTCAGTATGAAGCTATGGGATTTGATAGCAAATTTACAAATGAAGATTTAAATAAAGATGGAAAAGTTGACTTAGTGGATTTAGCAATAATATCAAGTAGTTATAATGTTACCTATAAGGATAAAGATTGGAAAAGTACTAGTGATTTAAACTATGATGGAGTAGTAGATATATATGATATAGTTATGATAAGTAAAAAAATTAATTAAGTATTTAAAAAGGTACTGTGTCAAAAGATTTTTGACACAGTACCTTTTTTACCATTTTGAATTTATATTGGGACAATAATTATCCTTTTTACAAGCTCTGATTTCAACAAAACAACCACATTGATTACAAATACCATTAATGAGAAAATCACATTCTTTGCACAAAGAAAGCCTTAATTTATAAGTAGTATCATCAGTTTTTATGGATGCATCTAAAGAATTAATATACTCTAAAACAGTTTTATAATATTTATTATTTATGCTGTCTTGAATTAGACAACGTTTACAAGAACTATCCATATTACTCAAGAGTTAAAGATATAATACTACATTTAGGGATGATAAATTTAATACCTTTATCTGTAATGTTATATTCTTTAAATTTAGTAGGACAAACAGTGTTTGGTTTTTCAAAGGTATTGTGAGCTGTCATTTTTTGAGAAAGTAACTTTCCATTAACTTTGCTGAAATGAAAATCAATTAAATCAATATTAATTGTAAAATCCTCAGATAATGAACAGTTAGATAAAGTTAAATGAAGTTTATTATCCTTATCGATGGATACAGATTTAGATATACTTGGCAAGTTATAATTTTCGCCTGCAATTTCTACATTTTCAATAAAACTATCAATTAAGGTGCTATCTTGGTGATGTTTATACATATCAAAAACATGATAAGTAGGAGTTTTAATCATTTTATCACCTTCAGTAAGAATAACAGACTGTAATACATTAACAACTTGAGCTATATTAGCCATAACAACTCTATCAGAATGTTCATTGAAAATATTTAAATTAATTGAAGCTACTAAAGCATCTCGCATAGTATTTTGTTGATATAAAAATGCAGGGGTTGTACCTTTTTCCACGTCATACCAAGTTCCCCATTCATCCACAACAAGTCCAACTTTTTTATCTGGATCATATTTGTTCATAATTGAAGTATGGTTTTCTATTAATTCTTTCATGGTATAAGTCTTTTTAAGAGTTGAATAATATTCATCTTCATCAAATTCAGTTGCACTACCTTTTTTGCTCCAATTTCCTGGAACAGTATAGTAATGTAAACTAATAGCATTACAATATTTATTAGCTAGTGACATAAACTTATCAGTCCAGTTATAGTCAGGACCATTAGGGCCACATGCTATTTTAAATAGTTTATTGTCTCCATAATTTTTACAATAGCTTTGATAGCGTCTATATTCATCAGCATAATATTCAGGGCGCATATTTCCACCACAGCCCCAGTTTTCATTGCCAACTCCAAAATATTTTAGTTTCCAAGGAGATTCATGACCATTTTTCTTTCTTTCCTCAGACATAGGAGAAATTCCGTCAAAGGTCATATATTCTATCCATTCAGACATTTCTTGAATTGTACCACTTCCTAAATTACCACATATATATGGGTCTGAGCCAAGTTGGGAGCATAATTCAAAAAATTCGTGGGTACCAAAACTATTATCTTCAACTACTCCGCCCCAATTTGTATTAACCATTTTTTTTCTGTTTTCTTTAGGGCCAATACCATCTTTCCAGTGATATTCATCAGCAAAACATCCACCAGGCCAACGGAGTACAGGAATTTTAATTCCTTTTAAGGCATTTACAACGTCATTTCTCATACCATTTGTATTAGGGATAGGGGAATCTTTACCTACATATATGCCATTGTAAATACATCTTCCAAGATGCTCTGAAAAGTGACCATAAATTTCTTTATGTATCATACTTTTTTTTGCTTTTGTATTAATAATCATATCAAGCTTTTTCATTTAGAGACCTCCTTAAATATAATTGATTTTAATTGGATAAATTTTCTTTCACAAATATATTATAACATTATATTACAATAATGCTAAATAATATTAATTCATATTTTTCTTAATTATATTTGAAATGATGAAATTCATTTTAAACAATTTTAACTAAATTTATGTTAAAATATTTTGTGGATAAATAATAAAGTATTATGGGAGCTAAACAGATGATTAATTTATTAAAAGAAACAGAAATAGAATATATACGATGTTTTTCAAAAGAGAAAAAAGATAAAAGTATCATAAGATTTTGGGATGAGAAATTTCAAGATTCATATGCAAATAACTTAACCCTTTTAAATGAAAACGTTGATGAAAATATTGTAGTTGAAATTATTAATAAAGAAATAGATAGAAAAATAAAAGAAGAGAAGGAATTTTTACTTTTTGAATTTCATGGTAATATCTCAAAAGAAGCGATTAAAAGATTAAGTGTATGGCCTTCTAGAATAGATAAATTAGACTATATGAGTATAGAAACAAAGAACTACGGAAAAATAAAATATAGAGAAGATTGTTTAGTAAAAAAAGTTATAACAAAAGAAGATTTTGATGATCTTATTACTATTAATATTTTAGATTATGCACCATTAGTTGGTAAAAATTATGCAAAGAGAAGGATAGGAAGAAAAGTTAACATATACAAAGATAATAGTAATAAATTATCAGCTTTTATTTCTCATATTGGAGAGAACCCGGTTGGATCATGTGAATTATTAATAAATAAAAAAACAGCTAAAATAGAAGATTTTGGTGTTCTTAGCATGTATCAAAAACAAGGTGTTGGAAAAAGTATACTATTTAAAATTTTAAAAAGTTCATATGATGATAGGATAGATGTTGTATATGTAATTACTGAAAGTAAGGGAAAGGCAAAGGAAATTTATAAGAAATGTGGATTTAAGAAAGTAGGAGAAAAAACACAACTTATATTTTCTTTATAGTATAAATAATTAAAAGCTCAAAAGTTATATCTTGAGCTTTTAATTATTTACATTAATATTAAATTTGTTATTTTACATATTTAATTACATTTTCATTTCTAGAATGTGCCTTAGTTTCAGCAGCTGCATAGCCTAAAGCAGCTATTCCCCAAACTATATGATTTTCAGGGATTTCAAAACTTGAAAGTAATGAACGAACTTCTGCTACATCACATATAGTTTTTAATTGGTTAATCCAGCAAGAACCGATACCTAAAGCATTAGACATCAAGAATATATTTTCAAGTGCACAAGAACAATCAGCTAATCCATTATTGTTATCCTTATCATTAGATAATAAAATTATTGTTGGCGGATTATACATGTTGTAATTTTCATCTTTCCCCAAAGCTTCTCTAATAACTTTAGATAAAGCTTGAATTTTTTCTTTGTTTTGCACTACTGTAAACTGCCAACTCTGTTTATTCATACCACTAGGTGCATGAATTCCAGCTTTTAATATTATGTTTAAATCTTTAGTTGATATTTGTTCTTCTTTAAAAGTACGTGTACTTTTTCTAGTTAGAATATTATTTAATATTTGATTCATACTCACACTCTCCTTATAATATTTATTTATAATTATGTTAATTTTACCATAACAAATTTAAGAAATAAATAATACTATATTAACTTTTAACTAGTATACTAGTTAAAGAGAAAATGAATTTCCTGAATATTTGAAACAGTTTTAAATAATCTAATCTTATAAAAATATTATTTTATATGAAATGTATGATAAAATAAAATAATCGGAAATAGAGTTTGTTTATAAAAATCTTTTAATTAAAAGTAATATAATAGAGGTGTAAAAGTATGGAGACATATGACGATTTAAGTGATGAAAATATATTAGAAAAAGCTATATCTAAAGAAGAATATTTAAAGTTATTATCTAGACAATATCCAACCATTGCATCAGCATCTACAGAAATCATAAATTTAGAAGCAATCTTAAATTTACCAAAGGGAACAGAGCATTTTTTAACTGATATCCATGGGGAATATGAACCATTTATTCATGTATTAAAAAATGGTTCTGGAGTAGTCAAGAGAAAAATTGATATGATTTTTGGAAATACTTTAATGGATAGTGAAAAAAAGAAATTAGCTACTTTAGTATATTATCCAGAACAAAAGTTAGAGTTAATTTCAAAAGAAGAAAAGAATATAAAAGATTGGTATAAGATAACTTTATACAGGTTAATAGAACTTTGTAGAAATGTTTCTTCAAAGTACACAAGATCTAAAGTTAGAAAAGCTTTACCAGATGATTTTAGATATGTTATAGAAGAACTATTACATGAAGAAGCGGATAAAGTAGATAAGCAAGGTTATTATGATAGAATTATTACAACTATTATTGATATAGGTAGAGCAAGTGAATTCATTATAGCACTTTCAAAGCTTATACAAAGATTAGTTATAGATAGACTACACATATTAGGAGATATTTATGACAGAGGACCAAGACCAGATATAATTCTAGATACACTTATAAATTATCATTCTGTAGATATACAATGGGGAAATCATGATATGTTATGGATGGGGGCAGCTGCTGGGGTTAGACCATCTATAGCAAATGTTTTAAGGATATCAGCAAGATATTCAAATTTAGATGTAATTGAAGATATTTATGGGATTAATCTATTACCACTTGCAACTTTTGCACTAAGATATTATGAAAATGATCCATGTACAGAATTTATTCCTAAAACAAATGGGGATGATATTTATAGTAACCATGAAGTTCAGTTAATAGCAAAAATGCATAAAGCTATAACAATACTTCAATTTAAGCTTGAACATGAAATAATAAATAGAAGACCAGAATTTAATATGGGAAATAGATTATTATTAGATAAAATTAATTTTGAAGATGGTACAATTAGGCTGAAAAATGAAGTGTATGAACTTAAAGATAAGCACTTTCCAACATTAGATAAAATTAATCCATATAAACTTACAGAGGAAGAAGAGACATTAATGGAAAAACTTCAATCTTCTTTTATTAATAGTGAAAAGTTACAAAGGCATATTACTTTTTTATTTGCAAAAGGAAGTATGTATCTAAAATATAATTCTAATTTACTATTTCACGGTTGTATACCAATAAATAAGGATAAAACTTTTAAATGCATGAAAATTAATGGCAAAGAATATAGAGGAAGAGTACTTCTTGAAAGATTTGAATCTCTTGCTAGAGAAGGTTATTTTAATAAAAGTGATGAAACAAAGAAACAATATGGAATGGACATGATGTGGTATTTATGGACAGGTCCTGTTTCATCCTTATTTGGGAAAGAAGAAATGGCTACTTTTGAAAGATATTTCATAAAAGATGAGAAAACTCACAAAGAAGTTAAAAATTCATACTATAGGTTTAGAGACGATGAAGAAATGTGTGACATGATATTTAGAGAGTTTGGACTTAATGGAAATGATTCTATGATAATTAATGGTCATATGCCAGTAAAAAACATGAAAGGTGAAAGTCCAGTAAAAGCAAATGGCAAATTACTGGTTATAGATGGTGGATTTGCTAAAGATTATAGAAGAGATACAGGTATTGCAGGATATACTCTAATATATAATTCCTACGGTATTCAATTAGTGTCACATGAACCTTTTGCTTCAACAGAAGATTCTATAGTAAAAGAAACGGATATATTATCATCAACTATGGTTGTGGAAAAGAAATTAGAAAGAAAAAGAGTTGGAGATACTGATGTGGGATTTGAATTAAAAAAACAAATTAATGATCTAAAGCTACTTTTAACGGCATATAGACGTGGGTTAATTAACGAGGTTTTATGATAAAGTTTAATATTAATAAATAATAAATGGCATATTTCATCATAATGTTGGAATATGCCATTTATTTTTTTGCAATTTGTGGGTAAAACTTGTATTTCAATTTTCAAAAAGACATTTTATAAAAAAATAAATTTAACTATTTTAGTTAATAGAAATTTATATACTACAAATCGTGAATTAGTCATAATTAATCGTAAATGTCAATTGAAATAGAAATATGCGCATTTTATCAAAAAAAGTATTATTTGACGAAAAATTAGTATACAAATGCAAAGGCGTATGTTAATATATGAAATATAAACGTTATCATTTACATTATCAGTAATTAATGGATAATGAGATGAAATAATTATAAATGGGGGAGTACAAAATGAAAAAAGTAAAATTATTTTGTCTAGGAGTAGCGATGGCACTTACAGTTGCTACTGTATCAAGCTTAGGAACTGTTGATGCTAAGGCAGCAACAACTTACACAGTAAAGAGTGGAGGAACAACTTTATCAAATGCATTAAAATCAGCAAAATCTGGTGACACTATAATTGTTAGTGGTTCAGTAAAATCAGGGGCTGTAACAGTTCCTGCTGGAGTAACAATAAAGGGGCAATCTAATGGTAAAATTGACTTTACTGGAAATGGAACTAGTAGAGGATTAACTGTTAACACTAGTGGTTCAACTGTTCAAGATTTAGAGATTTGTAACTCTGGAGATAATGGAATTTATGTTGAAGGATCAAATAATAATTTCATAAATCTAAATGTACATAATAATAAAGATGCAGGGGTTCAAATTTCAAACGGTGGAGCAAGCAACTATTTAAAAAATGTTCATTCTCATCATAATGCAGATGCTAAAGGTGAAAATGCAGATGGTTTTGCAATAAAATTACATTCAGGAACAGGAAATGTTTTAGAAGGCTGTATTTCTGAATATAATTCAGATGATGGATATGATTTATATGCTGCTCATGGTGCTGTTAAATTTATAAATTGTCAAGCAAATTATAATGGTGAATGTGATGGCATCAAAGGTGATGGAAATGGATTTAAACTTGGGGGAGTAGATAACAAAACATCTGGAGTTGCTGCTCACTTAGATCCTTTACAACATTATTTAGAAGGATGTACTGCAAAGGGGAACTTGGCAAGTGGTTTTGATAGAAATAATCAAAATGGAGTTGTAACAATGAAGAGTTGTACTTCTGATTCGAATGGTAAAAAGAACTACAATTGGCCAGCAACAGGAACTCCTTCAGCTTTAGGCTACAAAGTTACTTTTGGAAAAGCTATAATCCAAGACAGTAAATCAATTAATGGTACTAATGATATTTCAGGTGCTACATTAAAAGGAACTTGTACAGGATTTTAAATAATAAATAAAATTAGAATATCATGTGAATGCCCTATTTTATAAAAAGGAAATGGGCATTTACATGAAAAAATACTTATAAACTGGGGGAAATATAAAATGAAAAAGATAAAATTATTCTGTCTAGGAGTAGCAATGGTAGCTTCAGTTGCTACTGTATCAAGCTTAGGAACTATTGATGCTAAAGCAGCGACAACAATAACTGTAAATGCAGGAGGTAATTTAAGCAGTGCATTATCAAAAGCAAAAAATGGTGATACAATACTAGTTAATGGAACTGTAAAATCAGGATCTCTAAATATTCCAGCAGGTATTACATTAAAAGGTAATGGGAAAATGGCTAAAATTGATTTTGCTGGAACTAAAACAGGAGCTAGAGGATTAACAGTTAATACCAATGGTTCAACTATTCAAGATTTAGAAATTTGTAATGCTGGAGATAATGGAATTTATGTACAAGGATCAAGTAATAAATTCATCAACTTAAACGTGCATGACAATGGAGATGCTGGGGTACAAATATCAAATGGGGGAGCTAATAATTACTTGAAGAAAGTTTACTCTCATAATAATGCAGATGTTCCAACTAAGGGAGAAAATGCAGATGGTTTTGCAATTAAATTACACTCAGGAGTAGGAAATGTATTAGAAGATTGTGTTGCAGAGAATAATACAGATGATGGATATGATTTATATGCTGCTCATGGAGCTGTAACATTTATAAACTGTCAAGCAAATAATAATGGAGCTACAATAAAAGGTGTTTCAGGAGATGGAAATGGATTTAAGCTTGGAGGAGCAGATAATAAAACTCCAGGACAAGCAGCTCACCTAGATCCTTGGGCTCATAAATTAACTAATTGCTCAGCTAAAGGAAATAAGAAAAATGGATTTGATAGAAATAACCAAAATGGAGTAGTAACTATGGATGGTTGTACTGGAGATTCTAATAGAGGATTAAACTATAATTGGCCAAAAACAATAAAACCATCAGCATTAGGTGGTAAAACAATAGTATGTCCTAATGTTATAATTAAAAATTCTAAATCAATAAATGGTAAAAATAATATTTCAGGTGCTACAGTAACTAACAGTCCAACTATAAAATAATTCTATAAGATGGTTCAATAAGTAAATAGTAATGTATAAATGATGATCTATTACATATGTATTATGCAATAGATCATTTTTTATATATTAAAATTTTATTAATATTCTAGTTGAAACACAATGAAAATAAGTTTTTTAAAATGTTGCAATTAGTCAGAAAATAAAGAGAATTAAAAAGATTGTATACAAATGGAGAAAAAAGTGGTATTATTGTAAATGTAGTTTTTCAACTAAAGAGTTATTAGGTTGATTTTATAATTAAATTAACTTAATGAAAAAACAACTGGGGGGATGAAAAATGAAAAAAGTAAAAGTATTTTGTTTAGGGATTGCATTAGCATTATCAGTTGCTACTGTATCAAACTATACTGTGGCAAGTGCAGCTACAAGTACAAAAGGTGGAAGCACAGCATTATCAAGTAGTACATTATCTACTGTTAATGCATCAAGTTACACAGTAGTTAAAGCAGCAAGTACAACTGGTAAAACTGTTACTGTAAAAAATGGAGGAACAACTTTAGAAAATGCACTAAAATCCGCAAAGTCTGGTGACACTATAGTAGTTACTGGAACAGTAAAGTCTAAAGGTGTAACAGTTCCTGCTGGAGTTACAATCAAGGGACAATCAAATGGTAAAATTGATTTTAGTGGTAATGGAACTAGTAGAGGTTTAACAGTTAATACTAATGGTTCAACTATTCAAGATTTAGAAATTTGTAATGCTGGAGATAATGGAATTTATGTACAAGGATCAAGTAATAAATTTATTAACTTAAATGTACATAACAATAAAGATGCAGGTGTTCAAATTTCAAATGGAGGAGCAAATAATTACTTAAGCAAAGTTCATTCTCATCATAATGCAGATGCTAAAGGTGAAAATGCAGATGGATTTGCAATAAAATTACATTCAGGGGTAGGAAATGTATTAGAAGATTGTATTGCTGAATACAACTCAGATGATGGATATGATTTATATGCTGCTCATGGTGCTGTTAAATTTATAAGATGTCAAGCTAATTATAATGGTGAGTGTGATGGAATTAAAGGTGATGGAAATGGATTCAAACTTGGAGGAGTAGACAACAAAACTGATGGTGTTGCAGCTCACTTAGATCCATTAAAACATTATTTAGAAAATTGTTCTGCTAAAGGAAATAAGGCTAGTGGATTTGATAGAAATAATCAAAATGGTGTAGTTACTATGAAATCTTGTACTTCTGATTCAAATGGGAAGAAGAACTACAATTGGCCATTAACAGGTTCTCCATCGGCTTTAGGTAAAAAAGTTACTTTTGGAAAAGCTTTAATTCAAGATTGTACATCTAAAAGTGGTAGCAATGATATATCAGGGGCTACATTAAGCGGAAAATGTACAGGATTTTAATATAATAAAATAACTAATATAAAAATAAGTTATCTTTTTAAGGATAGCTTATTTTTTTATTTTAGAAAAGATAATTTTCAAAGATTATGACAATAGAGCATAATGAGCTTGTATTATGTATATATTTCTAAAAAAGTTATTGACAAAATATAGAACAGAATGTATTATTGTATTAAGATATTAATACAATAATACAAAGGAGTGATACAATGGCATGGGAGTTTAATGATTCAGCCCCTATATATCAACAACTTATGGAACAGATAAAGCTCAGAATAATTTCAGGAATGTATACACTAGGAGAAAAACTTCCATCAGTTAGAGATCTTGCAAGTGATGCATCAGTTAATCCAAATACTATGCAAAAAGCTCTTACTGAACTTGAAAGGATAGGGTTATTATACAGTCAAAGAACAGCTGGTAGATTTATTACGGAGGACAGGGAAATGATTAAAGAAATGCAAATTAATTTAGCAAAAGAGCAAGTAGAAAAGTTTCTATTAAACATGAAGAATATCGGATTTAGCAAGCAAGAGACTATTTCAATGATAGAAAAAGTTGCAAAGGAGATAAATTAATGAGTAATCCAATTTTACAATGTAACAATCTATTTAAAAGCTATAATGGCAAGAAAGCTTTAAATGGCATCAATTTAACTGTGGAAAGAGGAAGGATAGTTGGACTTCTTGGACCAAATGGGAGTGGGAAAAGTACATTGATTAAACTAGCAAATGGACTTTTAACACCTAGTAGTGGAGAAATTCTAATAGGAGGTAATAAACCTGGAATAGAGAGTAAAAAAATAGTATCATATCTTCCTGAAAGAACTTACTTAAATGATTGGATGAAAGTTTCAGATATTATAAATTTTTTCTCTGATTTCTATTTAGATTTCAACAAAGAAAAAGCTTATGACATGCTAAGTAAATTAAAAATTGATGCTGGAGATAAGCTTAAAACAATGTCAAAGGGAACAAAAGAGAAAGTTCAACTAATTTTAGTTATGAGTAGAGAGGCTGAACTTTATTTCCTAGATGAACCAATAGCAGGTGTTGATCCTGCAGCTAGAGACTATATATTAAATACTATTATAAATAACTATAATGAAAATGCTACAGTTATAATATCTACTCACATAATATCTGATATTGAAAAGATATTAGATGATGTAATATTTTTATCTTATGGAGATATATCATTAACTATGAGTGTGGATGATATAAGAGAAGAAAAAGGTATGAGTGTAGATGCGCTATTTAGGGAGGTATTTAAATGTTAGGAAAGTTATTGAAATATGAATTCAAGTCTACTGCTAGAATTCTTTTACCATTATATATAGCTCTAATAGGATTTTCTATAATAAATAAGGTGCTAATAGGATTTAGGTATGACTTTCAGAATTTTAGCGGCTTAGGAGGAATTCCTGCAATAATTAGTATACTTGGATATGTTGCTACAATGGTAGCCATAGTTGTTGTTACTTTGTTTATAATTATTCAAAGGTTCTATAAAAACTTACTTGGAGATGAAGGGTATTTAATGAATACACTCCCTGTATCTATAAATAAAAATATATCAAGTAAACTTATAGTAGCAGTTTCTTGGAATCTTATAAGTGGTATTGTTGCTTTTCTGTCAATTTTTATTATGGCATATAGACCAGGGATTTTTAATGAAATGTTTGCACAAGTTGGTGGATTTACTGGCTTCTTATCTATTGCCTATGATAAGATAGGTTCAAATATGTACACAATACCATTAGAATTAATAATTTTAGGATTAGTAGCACTTATACGTGGAATTCTAATCATATATGCATCTATAGCATTAGGACAATTGGCTAATAAGAGAAAGATATTGGCAGCTTTTGGAGCATTTGTTGTATTAAATATAGTAATGAGTGTAATCCAAGAAATGATACCATCAATATTTGTTAATTTAGATAACCTTAATATAACACTAAACAGTCTAACTCCAGTAGTACATGGAGGAATTATATCATTGATAATATTTGAATTAATATTTTCTGGTATATTTTTTGCAACTTGCAATTATATATTAAAGAATAAATTAAATTTAGAATAGCAGAAGTATATTGGAAAGCTGATTGAAAATAAGTCAATCGGCTTTTTTTTAGTGCAAAAATTAAATCATAATTTCTAGCTGGAAACAAATACTTGTAATATTTTAACTAAGAAGATATAATATAAAAATAACAAATGCGAATTATTTGCATTTGCTCTTGTAAATGATAGTAATAAATAAACATTGAAAGAGTATATATAAAGTATAAATTATTATCATATATTAACTAATAAATTGAACTATGAACTATTAAAAATATAATTTTGTATTTTAAAGAGAAACGGTAATTAAGGAGGAATTCATTTGAATATAAAAATAGATATAATATCAGGATTTTTAGGTGCAGGAAAAACAACATTAATAAAAAAAATACTAGAGAGTAATTTGAAAAAAGAAAAATTAGCTATTATAGAAAATGAATTTGGAGAAGTATCAATAGATGGAGACCTTTTAAAGGATACAAATATAGATATGAAAGAAATTAATTCAGGATGTATTTGCTGTTCGTTAGTTGGAGATTTTAAAGAGGCCATTAAAGAAATTATAAAAAAATACTCTCCAGAGAGAATTATAATTGAGCCATCAGGAGTTGCTAAACTTTCAGATATAATTAAATCCTGTAAAAGTATAGCTATAAATAATAACATTTCAATAAACAATGTGTTTACTGTGATAGATTCTATAAATTATGAATCTTATATAAATAATTTTGGAGAGTTTTATAAAGATCAAATAAAAAATGCAAAAACAATAATACTTAGCAAAAGAGAAAATGATAGTGAAGCACAAATTGAACAAATTAGTAAATCTATTAGAAATATAAATAAAGATAGCAGTATAATTACAGCTCCTCTAGATGAAATGGATGGCAATGATATCTTAGTAATTGCAGAGGAAGACTCAAAGAGAGAAAATGAGAAGAATATTTCTATAAAAAAATCTTTTGGTGTAGGTAAAGTTAATAAAGTATCACATTCACATAGCGCTAATAATATTTTTAATAATTGGGGAATTGAAACTGAAAAAGCTTTTTCAAAATCAACATTAGAAGAAATATTTGAAACTATAGTAAGAGATAAGAGTTATGGAAAAATTTTAAGAGGTAAAGGAATAGTTCAATTAGAAGGAGGAAATTGGGGTGAATTTCACTATACTCCAGGAAGATTCAATTTAAGTAGTACAACCTCACAAAAAGTTGGGAAAATAGTTATTATAGGAGAAGATGTAAATAAGAATAAATTAAATAAGTTATTTAAAGTAAATAGATAATTATAATAAAGGGGACAGGTATGAAGATTAAAGTTGATATACTATTTGGGTTTCTTGGATCAGGAAAAACTACATTAATAAAATCTTTCATAGAAAATGGTGAACTAAAAGATGAAACAGTTGTTATTCTCCAATATGAATTAGGAAAAATAATAATTAAGGATGAGAAAAGTAGAGATAAAATCATATTAATAGAAAGAAAAATTGATGAACCATTTAATAAATCCTGTTTAAAAGAGATAATTTCAAAGTATACTCCAGATAGAATAATTATAGAGTATAATGGCATGGGAAATACAGAGAAATTTCTTCAAGGATTTAATGATCCTTATCTAGAAAGAATGTGTAAAATTCATAAAATTATAACAACAATAGATATGAGAACAGCTAATATGTATCTTCTAAATATGGCAAATAAGATTAGAGAACATATAGTAAATAGTGACATAATAATACTTAATAATGATAATAATATAAACAAGGATACTATTCAAAATATAAAAAGGAATATTAGGCAAATAAATGAAGTTGCTAAAATTCATGAATTTCCAACTATTGATTCAGAAGAAAAATCTATAAGAAAGAGAAAACTATGTTTGAATTCAGGAGAAGAAAAAGTAGGTAATAAGGAGATATTGTTAGTTATTTTAGGATTTACAGCATTTTTTTGTGTAGGTTTATTTTTTCCTCTTATAAGTGACTTTGGCAATAATTATCTAGATAAAAATTGGTTTGACTCATTTAATAAAATATTTATGGGGATTTTAATTGAAACTTTACCTTTTATACTTATTGGAGCCTTTTTATCATCTATAATTCAAATATTTATTTCTGAAAATACTTTAGCAAAGATATTTCCACGTAATAAAATAATGGCAAATATAGTAGCAGCTTTTTCAGGAATTTTATTTCCAGTGTGTGATTGTGGAACTATTCCTGTGGCAAGAGGTTTTTTAAAAAAGGGATTGCCTTTATCTGTTGCTATTACGTTTATGTTATCAGCTCCTATAGTAAATCCAATTGCAATCATCTCTACCTTGTATGCCTTTCCTGATATGAAATATATAGTAGTATATAGATTAGTTTTAGGTATTATAATTTCAATTATTGTTGGATTGATTATGAACAGATACTCATCAAAGGAAGTTGTTAATGATTATATAATAAATTGTCAATGTGACCTTTGCAGTGGAGAATATGCATCAAGTACTAATATTTTTATAAAGATTAAAGGAGTTTTCTTGCTTACAGGAGATGAATTTATAAATGTAGGTAAATATATGATTGTTGGAGCTTTAGCATCTGCAAGTGTTCAAACTTTAATTGGACAAAAAGTAATAACATTTATTCCAGAAGGAAAGATACCTTCATTGATTCTTATGATGGCATTTGCATTTGTATTTTCTGTATGTTCAACTTCAGATGCTTTTATTGCAAAAGGATTTTTAAATCAATTTTCAAAGGGATCAGTATTAGGTTTTTTAGTACTTGGACCAATGATAGATATAAAAAATACTATGATGTTGCTTGGTAGTTTTAAAAAATCATTTGTAATTAAATTATTATCCTTAATTGTTTTTGTTTCCTTTATATTATTAATGATAGTGCCTTTATAAAATATATGGAGTTGATTTAAGTATGAAAAAAGTTAATTTTGAAGTAATGTTTAAGCTATTGATTTTATTAGGTTTTTCTCTTTTTTATTTTATCCTTGTGAAAAATGATACTATTACATTATATGTTCATCCAAGAATAGTACCATTTGCTAAAGTAAGTATTGTAGCTATGATGTTTATAGTTTTATTTTTAGCATTTGATATTTTAAAAGCTAAAACTGTAAAAAGGAAGATGAGAAATTACATTGTTTTTATAATCCCATTTCTTATGATGTTAGGTATGAAACCCAATAGTAACAATGGAGCAGCTTCCAATAATTCAAGTTTTTTAGAAGATAAGTCTGATAATACAAAATCTACACAAGATAATAAGATAAATGATGCCATTAATATAAATAATAATAGTGATGATGAGAGAAAGGTATATTTAGATGAAAATGGGAAAATAAAAATTACAGATAAAAACTATGTTAATTTCCTAACTGAAGTTGAAAATAATATTGATAATTATGTCAATAAAGATATTGAAATTGTAGGATTTGTATATAAAGAACAGGGCATGAATGAAAAACAATTTGCATTGGTTCGTAATATGATGGTATGTTGCACAGCTGATATGCAAATGGTTGGCTTGCTATGTGAAAGTGAAGAAACTATTAAGTATGAACTTGATACATGGCTAAAAGTTAATGGAACAATAGAAAAATCTCCAGATAATAATGATGTAATGGTGAAGATTAAAAAAATGGAAAAGGTTGATGCGCCTAAAACACCATATGTATATCCATATTAAATATACTTATAAAATAAAGGGTTCATACCTTAATTGGTATGAACCCTTAGTGAGTAAATAGAGTTTTAGTTTTACCTATATCGTTTATTACAACGATTCTGATGCCCTAAAATCTACTAGAAGCGAAAATACGTATCGCTTTATCTCACAACTTTATTATAACCATAAAAAAACTAATTATGTATAAAATTTAAAAATATATATTAAATTCTATAAAACATATATGTATATATTTATGTTTTTATTATTATCTATGGACTATAGTAATATCAAGTGGTAATATAAACTAAGTACTTTAAATGATAGATTTTTTACAAGAGATAGGGAGGGAAGATTATGAAAAAAATAATTTTGGGTGGAGGTTGCTTTTGGGGAGTAGAGAAGTTTTTTGCTATGATACCTGGAGTTATAAAAACTGAGGTTGGTTATGCAAATGGAAATACTGAAAATCCAACATATGAAGAGGTGTGTAAAAATGATACTTATTTTGTGGAAGTATGTTATATAACTTATGATGAAAATGTAGTATCATTAAATTTATTGTTAGATAAATTTTGGAGTGTAATAGATCCAACAACTGTTGATAAACAAGGTGGCGATGTAGGAAATCAATATAGAAGTGGAATTTATTATCTAGATAAATCTGATTTAGAAATAATAACTAAGAGCAAAAATAAATTGCAAGAAAAATATGATAAACCAATAGTTACAGAAATAAAACCACTTGAAAAATATTATCCTGCAGAAGAACATCATCAAGATTATTTAAAAAAGAATCCTAATGGATATTGTCATATAAAATTTAGTTGATGAAAAATAAGAAGTTATGAGAAATCATAGCTTTTTTTGTTATTCTATTTTCGTTAGCTTTTATTTTATTATCCAGATTGTAACCAATAATAAGAAAGTAATAATATTTCTTATATTAATATTCTAAAAATAATTTGTATTTAAAACTAATAAAAAAAGTTATTCACATTAACTTGAAAAATATTGTTAACAAGTATTGTTACAATGCTAAATTTATGTAAAAATAGTTTAAGAATACTATAAATTCAATTATATATATAGTATTATAAATTCGTATATTTATAATACTTACAGGGGGGTAAAATATTGTTTAAAAGAAAAAAAATAATTTCAATTATTACCACATTAACTTTAGGGATAAGTTTTCTAACCCAAGGTTATGGAGTAAATGCATCAGAAAAGGTTGATAAGGAAATAAATCAAACTGTTTCTGATATTACCAAAATTCAAGTGTTAGCTACTACAGATTTACATGGAAAATTTAAAAATTATGATTATGCTCTTAATTCAATTGCAGCAGGTGGACTTAATCAGGTTGCAACTGTAATAAAGGAAGAAAGAGAAAAAAATCCTAATACCTTAGTTGTAGATAATGGAGACACTATACAAGGTAATTACAATCAATTATTTCTAAAAGAAGATTATTTGAAAAATAACATAGATCCTATGATTTTAGGACTTAATACCATAAAGTATGATAGTTTTTCTTTAGGAAATCATGAATTTAATTATGGCATGAATATTTTGCAAACAGTAGCAAGTCAGTCTGAAAAAGGAGGAACTCCAGTACTTTGTGCAAATCTTTACAAAGATGGGCAAAGAGTATTTAAACCATATACAATAAAAGAATTTAATGGAGTAAAAGTAGCTGTTATTGGAGTTGTTACAAATAATATAACCAAATGGGATGGACCAAGACTTCAAGGGTATGAGCCTAGAAATCCAGCAGAAGAAGTTAAAAAAGTTATAGGAGAATTAAAGAACAATAAAGCAGCAGATGTATTTGTGGTTACAGCTCACATGGGAATAAATAATGAATATGGTAATGGAGATAGTGCTACTGATATAGCTAATTTGAATCCTGATGTATCTATGATAGTTGCAGGCCATACTCATGTTAGTGTAAAAGAACAAATAGTAAATGGAGTATTAATAACACAACCTAAGTATCTTGGTGCAGAAGTTTCTAAAGTTGAATTAGATGTTGAGAAAACAAGTGATGGATATAAAGTTGTAAATAAGAATGCAAGTCTTATTAAACTTGAAAAAACATCACCACAAGATGAATCACTAAATCAGGCATTAAAAAAATATGATGAAGAAGCTTTAGCTGATGGAAAAACTAAGATTGGAGAATTAGTTGGAGACGATTTAGCTGCCAAAAATGAAGTTGAAGGAATTCCACAATCTGTTGTAAGTGATCAAGGGGTAACTGATTTGATAAATGAAGTTCAACTATATTATAGTAATAAGCAGTTACAATCTAAGGGAATAGATACTAGTAAGGGTCATTATGTGGCCGGAGCAGCACTTTTATCAGATGTTGCTAACCTTAAAAGTGGAGAAATATCAAAATCAAATTTAGCTAATGTATATAAATATGATAATAAATTATGCACAGTAAAAACTGATGGTAAACAATTAAAGAAATATTTGGAGTGGACAGCAAATTTCTTTAACACATTTAAAGATGGAGATTTAAATATATCATTTAATTCAAAATTTCCAATCTATTTGTATGATACTTTAAGTGGTGTTAAGTATGACGTAAATATTTCAAAGCCAGTAGGAAAAAGAATAGAAAATTTAACATTTTCAGACGGTAAATCTGTTTCTGATAGTGATGAACTATATTTAACAGTATGTGATTATAGATATAATACTAATTTAACTTCAATTTTTGATAAAGGTGAGTATGAAAAAGTATATGATTCTAGTAATGATTCACTTTCTGATTTAAGAGACATGATAGCAACTTATATAAAGGATTTTAAAGGTGGTACTATATCAAGAAATATTGACAACAACTGGAAAATTACAGGCGTTAAATATAATGACCAATTAAGATTAGAAATTGTTAAGTTAATTAATGATGGAATCATAACTGCAAATGTTAATAATGGAATTATAGTAGAACCTTTAACTTATAATTCTGTTATTGAACAGTTAAATTCAAAGGGATTGACAGATGAAGTAAATAAGTTGAAATCTTTAAATCCAAAAGTTATTGATGTTTTAACTTTTAATGATTTTCATGGAAACGTACTTGAATCGGGCAAAAATGTTGGAGCTGCAAAGCTTGCTGGAGTTATAAATGAATATAGGGCTAAATCAAATGATAGATATGGTGTTATACCAGTTTCAGCAGGAGATTTATATCAAGGAACTGCAATTTCAAATTTAAAAGAAGGTGAGCCTGTAAATGAAATGCTAAAAGCAATTGGACTTGAAGCCTCAGCAGTTGGAAATCATGAATTTGATTGGGGAAGAGAAAATTTAAAGAAATGGTCAGATGAAGGTGGTTTTCCATTCTTAGCAGCTAATATGGTTTATAAAAATGGTGGAAGTGTGGTTGAATCTGTTAAGCCTTATAAGATTGTTGAAAGAAATGGTGTTAAAATTGCATTTATAGGCATTGCTACACCAGAAACATTAACATCAACAAAAGCAAGTAATGTTGAAGGAATAGAGTTTTTAGATCCAGCGGAAACTTTAAATAAATATATACCAATGGTTAAAGCTGAGGGAGCAAATGCTGTAATTGCCTTAACACATTGTGGGTCTATTCAAGATAGTAGTACTGGAGAAGTTACAGGTGAAGCTGCTGATATAGCAAGAAAAGTAACAGGTTTAGATGGAATAATTTCAGCTCATAGTCATAACTTTGTTAATGGTAAAGTAAATGGAATTCCAATAGTTCAAGCTGGATACAATGGAAGAGGATTGTCTAAATTATCATTCAAATTTGATGATACTAACAAACTATTAAGTCTTGAAACAGAAACAAAGCAATTTAAAGGTATAGAGGCAACATTACCAGTTGATGAAAATGTTGCAAAAATAATATCAGAACAAGAAGAAGAATTGAAACCTATATTTAACCAAAAAGTCACAACATTACAAGAAAGATTAAGCCATGATGATAAAAATTCTGATCTAACACCACTTGGAGTAACGGTGTCTGAATCAATAAGAAAGATAGCAAACACTCAAGTTGCAATAATTAATGGTGGAGGAATAAGGAGAAGTCTTGAAAAAGGTGATGTTACTGTTGGAGATATGTATGAAATATTACCTTTTGATAATACTATAGTTACTTTAAACCTTAAAGGATCAGATTTGTTTAAAGTTATCGAACATGGGATCTCACCTAAAGACATAGCATGGGGACAATATTCAGGAATTAAAGTTTGGTATGAAAAAGATACAAATAAAGTTACATCTATTAGATTAGCTGATGGAACTAAGATTGATATGGATAAGTATTATTCAGTAGCAATAAATGATTTCATGTTAACAGGTGGAGATGGATATGATTTTTCTGGAGCTAAGGATATTGTAAATACAAATATAGTTATGAGAGATTCTATACAAGATTCATGGAAGACTAACGGTATTCCAACTTATGATTATAATTTATTAATAGCTGGTGATGATACTACTATTGATCCTAAGCCACAACCTGCAAATCCTGGAGCTACACCTTTAGGGGATCAGGACCAGAAAGATTCAACTAATATTTTATCAAAACTAGTTAAAACTGGAGATTCAAAAGAAATAGAAATATTTGCACTTCTTGGACTGATGGCAATTGCTGCAAGCACTATAATTATTAACAAGAAGAAGAAAACAGTTTAAAAAAGGCCTAAGGGCCTTTTTTTATTAAGATTAACTTTTTAATACAACTTTCTATATTAATTTTAATAATTTACTATAATTATAAGGCTAAATGGTATATAGTATATATTGTGTTAATTCATAACAGAAGGAAGGCAAGAATAGTGACAAGAGATATGACAAATGGTAGTATACCAAAGCATTTGATAACATTTGCAGTACCAATGGTTTTAGGAAATATGTTTCAACTTACATATAATGCAGTAGATGCTATTATAGTTGGGCATTATGTTGGGACAAACTCTCTAGCAGCTGTAGGGGCTGCAAATCCAGTTATGAATATTATTATATTTTTTATAGTAGGTATTTGTATGGGGACATCTGTTTTGATGAGTGAATATTTTGGTGCTAATGATATAGAAAAATTAAAGAGAGAAGTGTCAACTTCTATGATTGTAGGAATAATTTTTACATTAATTATGAGTGTATTATGTTTTTTCTTAGCAAAACCTATATTAATAATAACACAAACCCCTAGTGAAATAATTCCTGAAGCTAATTTGTATTTAAAAGTAATTTTTTGTGGACTTATTTTCACATTTCTTTACAATATATATTCATCAACGCTCAGAAGTATGGGAGACTCTAAAACTCCAATTTTATTTTTGATGATATCATCTATACTTAATATTTTTTTGGCCATGCTATTTGTAATGGTCTTTAAAATGGGTGTTATGGGGGCAGGTATCGCTACTGTGATTTCGCAGTTTGTATCTTGTACTCTATGTATTACATATGTATATATAAGAATTCCAATATTAAGGTTTAAAAGATCAGAAATAGTTGTAGATAAGTCGCTTTTAAAGGATACAATTAATTATAGTTGGGTTACAGCACTTCAGCAAACTTGCCTTTATGTTGGAAAACTCTTAATTCAAGGCTCTGTTAATAGATTAGGAGTAAATAGTATAGCAACATTCAATGCTGTAACAAGAATAGATGATTTTGTGATAACTCCAGAACAGAGCATAGCACATGCTACAACTACTTTTATAGCACAAAATAGAGGAGCTAAAAAGAGAGAACGTATAAAAAAAGGATTCTATGCAGGGATGATATTAGAATCTATCTATTGGATGATAGTAGTTGCACCTATTTATTTAGGGTCAAGTAGCTTGATGAAGTTATTTGTACCAGATAGTGGTACAGAAATTATTAATCTTGGAATAATATATTTAGAAAGCATGTCTATATTTTATATTCTACCTGCTATGACAAATGGACTTCAAGGATATTTTAGAGGTATGGGAGATTTAAAAATAACACTTGCATCAACATTTATACAGATTTCTGTTAGAACGATTTTTTCATATATACTTGCAAAAAGCTATGGAATTGCAGGAATTGCATTTAGTTGTTTTATTGGATGGATAGCTATGCTACTATATGAAATACCAGCATATTTTAAACATCGCAAACAATTAAAATTATATAAATTAAATTCTTGATATAGATTCACTAGCGTGATATTGTGAATTTGAATTATAAATGTAGTATTTGCTGTTGAATTCAATTTAGGAGAAAACATTAATGAAAAAACTGTTTCAATAAAAATGAGGCAGTTTTTTGTTATAAGTTTTATTTATAGTACTATAACAAATTTATATTTCTATTAAATAAAATTTGGAATTATAATTAAAATATAAAGATAAAGAAAGGAAGTTATCTAAAACTTTAGATGATTAAGGTTATTATAAAATGAATAGATTAAAAGGACAAGAATTACTAAGGAATCCATTTTTGAATAAGGGCACAGCCTTTACAAAAGAAGAAAGAAAGGAATATGAATTAGAAGGACTTTTACCAGAAGCTGTAAATAGTATAGAAGAACAAGAAAAAGTAGTATATGAAAGACTTAATTTATTTAGTACTGATTTAGATAAACATCTCTACTTAATGAATATATATGATACAAATCGTACACTGTTCTATTATGTCATAAGCAAACATGTAACAGAACTTCTTCCAATAATATATACTCCAACTATAGGAGATGCAGTAATAAATTATTCTAAAAAATATGATACTCCAAAGGATGCTGTATTTTTATCTATAAATAATATAAAGGGAATTAAGAATGCCTTAGTTTCAGGAATTTCAGATTTAGACGAAATAAAGCTTATAGTTGTTACTGATGGTGAAGGAGTACTTGGTATAGGAGATTGGGGTGTTCATGGGGTTGATATATCCATTGGGAAACTAGCTGTATATACTGTAGCTGCAGGGATAAATCCCAAAAATGTTTTGCCAGTTGTAATAGATGCAGGAACAAATAATAAGGAATTATTAAATGATCCATTATATTTAGGAAACAAGCATGAAAGAATTACAGGAGAAAAATATGATGATTTTATAAAAGAATTTGTAAAAATTTCTTTAGAGTTATTCCCAGAGGTACTTATGCATTGGGAGGACTTTGGTAGAGGAAATGCACGCAGAATTCTTGAGGAATATAGAAGAAAAATTTGCACCTTTAATGATGATATACAAGGAACCGGTGTAATGATGGTATCTGCATTAAATGCAGTTGCAAAGGTTACTAATATCCCAATTAAAGACCATAAAATTTTAGTGTTTGGTGGAGGAACTGCAGGTATAGGGGTTTCAGACCAAATATTATTAGAAAAGGTTAGAAGTGGTTTATCAGAAGAAGAAGCTAGAAAGCATTTCTATATAGTAGATAGATATGGATTAGTTACAAATAATATGGATGACCTTACAGATGGCCAAAAGAAATATGCATGTGAAAAAAATGAATTTGAAGGACCTTTAAAAGATCTTATAGATATTGTTAAAGCAGTAAAACCAACAGTAATTATTGGTACATCAGGGGTTCCGGGTGCTTTCACTGAAGAGGTGGTTAAATATATGGCAGAAATAAATGAAAGACCTGCAATTATGCCTATTTCAAATCCTACAAAACTTTGTGAAGCTAAGGCAGAAGATATAATTAAATGGAGTGATGGAAGAGCTTTGGTTGTAACAGGAAGTCCTTCTAAGCCTGTTGAATATAATGGAATAACTTACAAAATAGGTCAAGCTAATAATGCATTGCTATACCCAGGATTAGGATTTGGAATAATTATTGCTAAAGCTAAGGTGGTAACTGATAATATGTTATCTGCAGCAGCTCATGGAATTGCATCTCTTCAAGATTTATCAAGACCAGGAGCTTCAATTTTACCTCCAGTTGATAGATTGCGAGAGGCTTCTAAACTTGTAGCTACTGCAGTAGTTAATCAAGCTATTAAAGATGGGGTCAATAGAATAAAGATAGAAAATGTAATTGAAGCAGTTGAGAAAGAAATTTGGGAACCAATATATAAGTAGAATTGATAACTTTTAATAAATAGTGTATGCTAACTTTAAAGGAGTTATATTTATCATGAATTTAAAGGATTTAGAGTATTTTCATTATTTATGTAAGTTTAAGAATTTTACTAGAACGGCAGAAAAATTATATGTATCTCAACCATCAGTAACAATGGCTTTAAAGAGATTGGAAAAAGAATTAAATACAGAGCTTGTGATAAGGAATAATTCGGATAAAAAAATTTCATTAACTGAATCAGGACAAATACTTGAAAAGCATACAAGTAATGTTCTGGGTGAAATAAAAGAATTGAAAGTAGAAATAGCAAGAATAAATGGAAGCAATATAAGATTTGGAGTTCCGCCAATGATAGGTGCATATTTTTTTCCATCCATAATGGAAGAAATAGTCAAAGAGGGATTTGCTAATAATATAGAACTAATTGAAACAGGATCTCTTGCTATGATAGAAAAACTTTTATCAAATGATGCTGATATGGCATTAGTAGGTTCACTATCGCCAATGGATGATAGTGAAATTGATGCAATAACCTTAAAGGTTGATAACTTTTTTGTATGTGTTAATAGAAATCATAAGTTTGCTAATAGAGAAGAATTAGATTTTAAGGAATTACTTAATGAACAATTTATTGTTCTTGGTAATGAGTATATACATAATGAGGTTCTAAAAAAACTATGCTATCAGCATAATGTAGATATGAAAAAATTTTATTATACTGAAGAAATTCAAACAGCTAAATCTCTCATTTCTTCTGGACTTGGAATAGGTATCATGATAGATATGGCTGTTAAGGATATGCAAACAATTAAGAAGATAAAACTTACAAAGCCTATAAAGTTTTATATATCTCTTGCCATAAAAAAAGGTCATTATACCACTGAGATAGAAGAAAAGATAAAAAGCTTAATTGTAAGATTAAAAGATTGTTCTTGTTAGAAAGTAATAACAGGAGCAATTTTTTTATATTTTGATAAGAATGTATTTACATATAATGTAAAATATGTTATATTCGATTTAATGAAAGCGCTTGCATTAAAATGAGCAATGTGTGATAACGATTGCATAGAGGATATCCTTTGAAAATTTCTTGATATAATTATGAATGGGGGAATATTTAAGATGAAAAAAGGAAGAAAGACTATCTCTATAGTAATACTAATATTATCATTTATAATGACAACAATATTTACAGGCAATTTTCAAGTAAATAATATTGCATTTGCAGCAACAAATCAAATCAATATATATGTAGAGAAGCCAACAAATTGGTCAAGTATTTGGATTTGGTATGATTCAGATTTATCAACTAATGCTTGGGACACAACAACACTTGCAAAATCACCTGGTGATTTACAAGAATACAGAACAGGTTGGTATAAAAAAACTTTGAATTCTAATGAAGTTCAGTTTTTGTTTAATGATGGAACTTGGAGTAATAAGTTATCAAATTCCGGAACCGATTTCAAAACTACAAAAGATATTTGGATAAAAAAAGATGGAAGTTTAAGTTATACTGATCCATTAACTAGAGAAACTACTAGCAATTCAATAAAAGTTCATTTTAAGAGCACTTGGGGAAATACTAATTTATATTATTGGAATACTGATCCAGGATTATTAAAGAACACATGGCCTGGTGATAAAATGACTTCAGAAGGGGATGACTGGTATAGTTATGAGCTTAAAGGAGTAAATAGTGCTAGCTTAATATTTAATGATGGGTCAAGCCAAACGGCTGATTTAATTAGAAGTTATGGTGAATGGTGGTATAAGGACAATCAATGGTATACTAGTAATCCTGAAAGTAGTACTCCAGATCCAAAACCGAATCCAGATCCTACGCCAGATCCACCAAATCCGGGAAATAGAACAGATTTTAGAGATGAAAGTATATATTTTGTAATGACATCACGATTTTATGATGGAGATACAAGTAACAATGTTCATTGCTGGGATGATGCTAAAGCTGGAAATCCTGATTCTGATCCTGCCTGGAGAGGAGATTTTAAAGGATTAATAGAAAAACTAGATTATATAAAAGCTTTAGGTTTTTCTGCAATATGGATTACACCTGTAGTGGAAAATGCTAGTGGATATGATTATCATGGATATCATGCGATAAATTTTAGTAAGGTTGATAGTAGATATGAATCAGAGGGTGCAAGTTATCAAGATTTAATAAATGCAGCACATGCAAAAGGATTAAAAATTGTTCAAGATATAGTATTAAATCATACAGGAAATTTTGGCGAAGAAAATTTATTCCCGTTATTTAGAAAAAATAGGACATTAAAAGATATAGCAGAAAATCTTATAAAAGTAGATGTTGATGGAAAGCTTCCAAGTAATTATAATAGCTTAACCCCAGCAGAACAATATCAAGCAAGAATAGCTGCTATGAAAGAAGATATGAAAGATACAAAATATATTTATCATCATGAAAAAAGTTTAAGTTGGGAAGGTTATACAGTTCAAACTGGACAAATTGCTGGTGATTGTGTTGATTTAAATACTGAAAATCCAGAAGTGAGTAAATATTTAATTGATTCTTATAATAAGTATATAGACATGGGGGTAGATGCATTTAGGATAGATACAGTAAAGCATATTTCAAGACTTACTTTAAATAAAGAATTTATACCAGCATTTAAGTCAAGAGGTGGAAGTAATTTCTTTATGTTTGGTGAGGTTGCAAGTAGATATAGACAAGTATGGAATAATAATATTCCAGCTATATCAACACCATTTTATACTTGGAAAGAGACAAAAGATTATCCATGGGCAACACTTGCAGATAGGAGTAATAGCACATTACAACATTGGAATGATAACCAACAAGCAAGCTCACAACCAACAAGTAATAATCACTTATTGAATGGTAATACCTATCATACTCCAGATAATAGTATTAGATCTGGATTGGATGTTATCGATTTTCCTATGCATTGGAATTTTAATAATGCAAGAGATGCATACAATGTAGCTGTTGATGGAGATAAGTGGTATAGTGATGCAACATGGAATGTAACTTATGTAGATTCTCATGATTATGCACCAGATGGAGCACCAGAGAATCAAAGATTTGCTGGTGCTCAAGATACATGGGCAGAAAATTTGAACTTAATGTTTACATTTAGAGGTATACCAACAATATATTATGGAAGTGAAATTGAGTTTATGAAGGGTGCACCAATTGATGTTGGACCAAATGCACCACTTAGCACAACAGGTAGAGCTTATTTTGGTGATAAAATTCAAGGTGATGTAACAGTAAATGATTTTGCTCAGTATTCTGGTGCTACTGGAACTATGAAAGATACCTTAAATTATCCATTATCTAAACACATTCAAAGATTAAACTTGTTAAGAAGAAAAATACCAGCTTTAAGGAAAGGAGAATATTCTATAGAAGGTGTTAGTGGAAACATGGCATTTAAGAAACGTTATACCAATGCTTCAGAAGGAGTTGATAGTTTTGTATTAATATCTATTACTGATGGGGCAACATTTAGTAATATACCTAATGGTAAATATGTAGATGCTATTACAGGCGAAACTAAAAATATAACTAATGGAACACTAACAACTTCAAGTGTTGGAAAGGGAAACATGAGGGTATATGTATTAGACCTTCCAAGTAATGGAGCTCCTGGTAAGGTTGGAGAAAATGGAGCTTATCTAAAATAATAATTAAAACCACATACTTTGAATTAAAGTGTGTGGTTTTGCTATTTATTATTAAGAATATGTGTATAATATAATTATAGAATTCAAGCTAATACACTTCTATTATAGCTAAAATTCTACATTACATAGAAATAAATAGATGAATTATAACATATAATATTGAATTGTGAGGTGTTTATGAGCAAGATATTAAATAAACAATTAAAGAAATTAGATAAAGAAGAAGAGAAAATATTAAATAAGAAGGAAACAAATATAATAAAAGAAAAACTAAATCCCATTACAGAAAAAGTAGAATCTGTAATACCAGAAAAACTAAAATTAACATTAGATGGAGCTTTTTATAATGGATTTAAATTAGTTCTTAATAAGGGAACTAAGTTTATTGAGAAAATGTATGATAAGGAAAAAATACAATTAGAATATGATATAAATAATTATTCACTGCAAAGAAAGGTAAATAGAAAAGCTTTAAAGATATTAGATAAGCAATCAAGGAAAAGCAATTTTTTAAACATGACTATATCCACTATAGAAGGTGGGGGGTTAGGTATATTGGGAGTAGGTCTTCCTGATATTCCTCTATTTATAGCTATGATTTTAAAAACAATATATGAAATTACTTTAAGTTATGGCTTTAATTATGAAAATGAAGAAGAAAGAGTTTATATATTAAACTTGATTAGAGCAGCAATTGCAAAAGGTGAGTTACAAGCTGAAATTAGTAAACAATTAGATGAAATGAGTGATAAATTAGATTCTGGCAATCACATAAATTATGACTTAGATAAAGAAATAAAAAAGGCTTCAAACAGTTTATCTCAAGGAATGTTAACTGCTAAGTTTATTCAAGGAATTCCTTTAGTTGGAGTTATAGGAGGAATAACAAATTATAATGTAATCAATAAAGTTAGTAAATTTGCATCTATAAAATATAAGAAAAGGTATTTGAAAAAGAATTTATAAAAATCCAAAGGTTTTGGTGAGAAAAGATGTGCAAATTGGGAGTTTGCACATCTTTTTAAGTAATAAAATTCTAACTATTGCTTCTTTACCACCATCTATTATGCAGGCGTTAATATATATTATTATCAAAAATATAAATACATGTTTGGAAAAATTGATTGCCAAATATTAAATATATATTAACAGTATGTGTACAATTTTCAAAGTCGAAATAAAGAAAAAATGGTATCAATCAGGATGAAATGTAGGCCTTTGACAACTGGTAAAAAATGAAGATCTAGTATTCATGCCATTTATAGAAGAAAGAATAGAACAGGAAAATTCAAAGGATATTTATAACTTATTTATTTAATTAAGTTCAATTAAAACAATATAATAAATCACAAATTAATTACTATATTTTACTATACCAATATTACTTATGGACATTGCAGTTTGGGTCGATAATATGGTATAAAATATATGATGGGTTAATAGTAAAATTAGGTAATATGAGAATTTAAAAGGTTGATCTATAGGGTGTAGGTGAACTTGTAATTAGTTCAAAGGGGGATAAGCATGGTTGAACAAGCTGTAAATACAAATAAAATCATGTTAAAAGAAAAAGGATTAAGTGGATTATTTAGTGAAGCAAAAATTTTAAAAATTGATGAAAGATGTTTATTTAAAACAAAGCTAGAAGATTTAAATGAAGTAAATAATTCTATATTTAAAGATGTATATTTAAGAGCTATAGAAGGTTTTGACAGAATAATTGATTATGTTGAACAAAATGCTGAGGAGTATTATGATAACTATGATTATAATAACGTAATTTCTTTTATTGGAAATAGAGGCTCAGGAAAAACTTCAACTATGAAGAGTTTTAGAAATAGCTTAGATTATGAAGTCTTAAAAAATATAGAAGTTAAAGAATATAAAGAAATAAAAGAAAATAGATTTGAACTTCTAAATATTATAGATTCAAGATCATTATCTGATGAAAAATCTATTTTAGAAATAATAGTTTATAATATGTACAAAAACTTTAAAGATAAAGAAGTATTTGATAATATTACAGATATGATTGATTTAGATAATGAATTTAATAAAGTATATAATGATATTTCACTATTAAAAGGTGATAGAAATGAAGATTCTAATAGTCTAGCTGAGATTACATCTTTAATGGCAATTAAAGAACATATAAAAAATTTAGTTGATAAATATATAGATTATATGAGTTACAATAAAATAATTAATAATATAGCAAAAAATAAGTTCTTAGTAATTTCTATAGATAATTTTGATATTAGCTCATTTTCATTAAAAAAAAGTTTAAATGAACTTAGAAAGTATCTGTCCGTGCAAAATATCATAATATTAATGACTGTAAATTTTAAGGAAGAAACTAATGATGAAATAAACATATTATTAGAGAATGTAATTCCTTATAATAGAAGGATATATATCAAAAGTTTAAATTTACAGAATTTAAAATTAGAAATAGATAGAAAGTATTTTAGAAATATTCCTAACGTTGTAGAAGAAACTGCACAACAAACTATAATAAGTATATTATTTTTAAAGTTAAATTATATTATAGCTACACAAAAACACTTTAATTCTATAATACCAAGTAATTTAAGTAAATTTATAGAGTTAATAATTTTTCTGGATACAATAAAAAATGAATATCCATATGAGAAAAAGATAGAAATTACATATATGTATTTAGAAAAAGAAGTAATTAAAGAAGTAAAAGATGAGGAAAATAGATTATTTCTAAAAAAATTTTTGAATTCTAATTCTTCATATATAAATAAACAAGCTTTAACATATATTAACTCATTAATTTATGAGAATAAAAATGATTTAAGTGATGATGGTGAGTTGTGGGATGATATATCATATGTGAAAGAAAAAAAATTATTATTAGAAGAAGGAAGAATAAATTTAGGAGATATAGTAACTTGGATTAAAAGATTTGAAAATTTAATTGATAATGATGATGAGAGAAAATTTATAGAAATATTTAAAGTTATTTATACAATAAAACTTCTAGAAATATTTTATACAAACCCAGAAATTTTATTAAATAAAACAGGTTTCGATTTTTCAGGTAAATACTTTAATGTTGCACTAAATAAACATAGAGAAAAATTATCAAGAATTATTTCTGTAGATGAGGAATATGCATTAGGAGAATTAAAATATTGCTTTAAATCAATGAATAACTACTTATTATCTGTTTTATTACATCCAGTATATGATTCAAATTTACCATATGCAAGATTGACTAGAAGTGAAAATAAAAGTTATGTAAAACTTGAAGACATCAGTAATTTTAATAAATTTGAAGTTAATTATTTGAATATAGTTGGTTATATACTATATGAAAAATTAGTGCGAACAAAATTTGATGAAGTTATGACTATTGAAGAGGAATTTGAGAAAAAAGAGAATTTCTTTTCAAAGGAAAATATAAATTATAGATTACTATTTGTAATAAATATAGATTTATGGATTAAAACTTTAGAGATATTAGATATAAGATATAAGAATTCTACAAAAGTAAAAAAAGATTTTTTAATAGAAGCAATTGATATGATAAATAGAGTCTTTGAGACTTATTCTTATAGATATAGATTCAATAAGTACGGAACTCTAATTGGAACATCAGAAATAAATGAGATTTGTAATCTTTATGAAGTATTTGAGAAAATCTATTATTTACATAAAAATAAATACTAATTTTAAATTAAAATCCTATATTGTAGAATTCAAAATAAAACATATATATTTATTAAAATTAATAAAAACTGTGGTGTATTTGTAGAAAAGATTGCCACAGTTTTTTATCATTAATTTTATTAGATTTGAAATTTATAGTGGCCACTTGTTATAATGATAAGTATTAAAGGAAGAGGTGATGTGGTGATTTTTTCCACCTTGGTTTTAAATAAAGATGAAGCGATATATGTACAACTTGAAAGGCATATACTTGAAGGAATAAAAAAAGGAGAACTTAAAAAAGGAAGCAAACTACCTTCCACAAGAGAAGCAAGTAAGTTTTTAAATGTAAGTAGAAATTCTGTTATAGCCGCTTATGAAGAACTTGAAGGAAGGGATGTAATTGTTACTAAAAGAGGTAAAGGTACATTTGTTTCTGTTGATGGACAAAAACGAAGCTATGATTACTATGTAGATTGGGAAAATAGAACCAACTATTATTCTAGTACTTTAAGGGATTTAGATATTATCAAAAGTGAATTGCCTTATGAAAAAGGAATGATATCTTTTAAATCCATAGCTCCTGAAGAAGATTTATTTAATATAGAAGATTTTAAAAGGGCACTTTTAGATGCATGGACATTTGAACAAGAAAATTTATTGAATTATGGTTATGCCAAGGGATATAAACCTTTAATAGAGTATTTTCTTGATTATATGGAAGGTAAAGGTGTAAGTACTAATAAGAAAGATATACTTATAACAAATGGTTTTACAGAAGCTTTTGATATAATATTAGCTTCACTCACAAAACCTGGAGATGTAATTCTTTGTGAAGAACCAACACATAATACAGCTCTTAAAATTATGAAATCTTATGGGTTGAAAGTAGTTCAAATTCCTATGGATAAGGATGGAATAGATTTAAAAGAATTAGAAGAAGCTTTTAAAAAATATTCTCCTAGTTTTGGCTATTTAATTCCTTCATATAATAATCCTACTGGGATAGTTACAAAAGGTGAAAGAAGAAAAGAATTAATGAAATTATTCAGAGAATATAAAGTTCCCATTATAGAAGATGGCTTTAATGAAGAGCTCCTATATTCTAGTTCACCTCAAGAACCATTAGCTGCACTAGGGGGAGAAGGTAATGGAGTAATATATATAGGAAGTCTTTCAAAAATTCTTTTTCCTGGGCTTAGAATTGGTTGGGTGCTTAGTGATTCAAATCTTATAGATACTTTAGAGAGTGTTAAAAGAGGTAGGACAATACATTCATCATTTTTAGATCAAAGTGCATTTTATTACTATTTAAAAAGTGGAGCCTTTGGCAGATATCTGAAAAATGTCAGAAAATTTTATAAGGATAAATATAATCTTGTTATGGAAAACATAGAAAAGTATATAGATTCTGAATATGTCACTGGAGAAGGTGGTCTTCATATATTTATAAAATTAAAGAATTCCTTAAATGCTCGTAAGCTCTTGGAAAAATGTTATAAAAGAGGAGTTATATTTATGCCTGGAGATATCTTTTTTGAGAATACAAAAGGTGAAGATTCATTAAGAATTGGTTTTGGAAGAGTAAGTGATGAGAATATAGTAAAAGGTATTAAAATAATTGGAGAAGAAATTAGAAAGTTAAGTTAGCATAGGGAAAATAATGTTATAATATTAGGTAAATGATAAAGAAAAGAGGAACCAGATTGAGTACAGAAAAGTTATTTTATGCAGATCAATACATAAAAGAATTTAAGGCAAATATTATAGAGATAAAAGAAAAAGATGATAAATACTTAGTTCTTCTAGATAAAACAGCATTTTTTCCTGGCGGTGGAGGTCAAGGAGCTGATATTGGAGTTATTGACAATATAAATGTATTAGATGTTGTTGAGGAAGGGGAAAATATTTATCACCTATTAGATAAAAAGCCAACAAATACAAGTGTTAATTGTTGTATTGACTGGGATAATAGATTAGATGGTATGCAGCAGCATTTAGGTCAACATGTATTGTCTGGATGTTTTTTTAGTCATATAAATTCTAATACTGCAGGAATACATTTAGGAAAAGATATAAGTTATGTGGATATAGTTGGATATATTCAAGAAGAAGAAATTATAAATGTTGAGAGACTAGCTAATGATGTAATAGGTAAAAAGCTTAATGTTTCATTTATTACAACTAATAGAAGGGAAGCAAAAGCAATGGGGCTTAGAAGAGATCTTGCAACTGATGATAATTCCATTAGAGTTGTAAAGATAGAGGATTTAGATATTAATGCTTGTTGTGGAGTGCATCCAAATAATACATCTGAACTTCAAATGATTAAAATAAAAGGTATTGAAAAGCATAAAGGAAATACTAGGATATACTTTTTAGCAGGAAAAAGGGCTGTAAATGATATTTTATATAGGGATTCAGTTTTAGATGAACTTTGCAAGATATTAACTACTGGGCCTGATGAAGCTGTAAAAAGTTTAAATGCACTAAAGAGTAATCTAAATGAAGTGAGAGAAGAAAATAGAAAGATAAAAGTTGCTTTATCAGAATTTGAAATTAAAGAACTTATTAATAGTGGAGAAAAATGTAAAGATGCATCAATTATTAATAAGACCTATATTAATGAAGATATGAAATATTTAAATAAACTAGCAGAAAAGCTTGTGGCAAATAATAATGTGGTAGTTTTATTTGCTACTAATAATGGAGATAATGCAAATCTATTATTTAGTTCATCTAAGAATTTAGAACAAATAAATTCAGGTGCATTATTAAAAGATGCTATTTCTCTAATTGATGGAAGAGGTGGGGGAAGTAAATTCTTAGCCCAAGGTGGGGGAAAGAATACAGCAAACCTTGAAAATGCTATGGACTATGCTTTAAGAAGAGTTAAAGAAATGTTATAAAATTTAGAGAGGACTTTCTAAAATAATGGATATTGTTAAATTATTACAAAATAATACTTCTGGCTTAAATGAGGAAGAAAGAAGACAGGCTGAAAAATTTACAGATTCTCTAAAGGAAAAAATTATAGAAGAGTTAGTTGAATTTGAATCAGATGAACTCATTAAGAAGCTATGGAAAAATAGGGAAGAGTTTGTAGATAGCTTGGGGAGCATTTTAATTAATGGAATAAAAGGTTATAGTAAAATGCCAATTGAGCTACTAATAAATATTTATCTAGAAAAGAAAAGCAATGAAGATTTTATAGAATTAATTGAAAATATTCAGGAATAAATTATATACAGAGGTTAATAAAATGATATTAGCACTATAAGTTAGAGTTTTTTATAAACTATGGTTCATGAAGCAATTTTTACATGCGAATTTAACAAATTTTTAAATTATTGTTTCATGTATATACCACTTATGGTATAATATCAACGGAATATAGGAAGGTGGTTAGAGCAATGAGACACATTAAAACTGTTAATAAAACTAACATAAAGAACAGCTTATGTAAGCCAGGTTGTAAGGAATGCGCTAATTCATGTCAATCAGCTTGCAAAACTTCTTGTACAGTAGCAAACTTAGAGTGCGAAAACTAAGAATTTGAACAAATCTCGTGGCATATGTCACGAGATTTAAATCTATGTGTGAAATTTTACCATTTGGAGGTAGTTAAAATATGGCAAGAATACATAAGTTCAAACAAGGAGGCAACTATTATGTTCTAGACGTAAATTCTGGGGCTGTTCATATAGTTGATGAACTTGTTTATGATATATTAGAAGATCAAGGAATAAAAACAAAATTAGAGGTTTTAAATAATCTTAAAGAAAAATATAAAGAAGAAGATATTTCAGAAGCCTATGATGAAATTCAAGAGTTAGCTGAAGAAGGAGTTATTTACTCGAAAGATCAATATGAAGAAATAGCTCATAGTTCAATGGATGACAGAGATTACATAAAGGCTATTTGCTTAAATGTAATACATGGATGCAACCTAAGATGTAAATATTGTTTTGCAGATGAAGGTGAATATCATGGACATAAAGGTGTAATGACTTTAGAAACAGCTAAAAAGGCTATTGATTATGTTATTAAAAGAAGTGGGCCAAGAAAGAATATAGAAATAGATCTATTTGGTGGAGAACCAACTATGATTATGGATACTCTTAAAGAAGTAATCCAATATGCTAGAGATAATGAAAAGAAGTGGGGCAAAAATATTAGATTTACTATGACTACAAATGCTACTCTTCTTACAGATGAAATGATGGATTTTATGGACAAGGAAATGGGAAATATCATACTATCCCTAGATGGAAGAAAAGAAGTTAATGATAAGGTAAGAATTAAAGCTAATGGGACAGGTTCCTATGATGATATTCTTCCAAATATTAAAAAGATGATTTCAAAGAGAACAAAAGGAAAGACTTACTATGTAAGAGGTACATTCACAAGAGAAAATACAGATTTTTATGAAGATGTAGTTTCAATGCTTAATGAAGGTTTTAGAGAAATTTCAATAGAGCCAGTTGTTCTTGAAGACAATCATTCACTTTCTTTAAGAGAAGAAGATCTTCCTACTATATTTGAAAACTATGATAAGCTTTATGAAGATATGAGAAAGAGAAGAAAAGAAGGCAATGATGAATTTAATTTCTACCACTTTAACATAGATCTTCAAGGTGGGCCTTGTGTTTATAAGAGAATATCAGGTTGTGGCGCTGGATTTGAATATGTAGCTATAACACCTCAAGGTGAAGTATATCCTTGTCATCAATTTGTTGGTAAAGAGGAATATAAATTAGGTGATATTTATGAAGATACATTTAATCCTGAACTTTCAAAAAGTTTTAAAAAGGCTCATATATATAACAAGCCAAAGTGTAAAAAGTGTTGGGCAAGATTCTACTGTAGTGGTGGATGTCAAGCTAATAATGTAGCTTTCAATGGTAATATGAATGAACCATATGAAGTAGGATGTAAAATGCAAAAGAAGAGAATTGAATGTGCAATAGCTCTTAAAGCAGAGGCTCTAGGAGAAGAATAATATGAAAGAATATATATTAGAAAACGGAATTAAGCTAATATATATTAAAGGTACTTCGGAACTTACATCAATTTCTATAGGACTTGAAGCAGGGGCAGCCCAAGATGGTAATTTACTTGGTCTAGCTCATGCTACTGAGCATATGATTTATAAAGGAACTAAAAATAGAAGTGAAGCTATGATAAATGAGGAATTTAGTAAGTTGTTTGGATTTTCCAATGCTATGACTAATTTTCCTTATGTAATTTATTATGGATCCTTACTGGGGGAGGAGTTTTATAAAGGAATTCAGTTATTTTCTGATCTTTTAATAAATCCAACTTTCCCTAATGATGGTTTTAAAGAAGAAATGGATGTAATAGTTGAAGAGTTAAATGAATGGGATGAGGAGCTTGACCAGTATTGTGAGGACAAGCTCCTTTATAATACCTTTGAAAAAAATAGATTGAAGTACCCTATAATAGGAAATATAGAAAGCTTAAATAAAATTACACTTGAAGATATAAGAAGATTTTATAATGAATTTTATTCTCCTAAAAACACATCTATTGCTATAGTAACTTCATTAGAATTTACAAAAGTAAAGGATATTATAGAAGAGTGTTTTGGAAATTGGAGTGGAGAAATGGTAAATGCAGCGCCAGAATCTGAAGAACAGGGGAAAGTGGGAATATTTGGAGATAAAAGAAATAGTAATAGTTGCAGAGTTCAAATGAATTTCTCTATAGATAATTTGAATGAAGTGGAAATGAAAGCCTTAAGAATATTTAATGAATATTTTGCGGAAGGTATTAATTCATTGCTATTTGATAGATTAAGAACAAAAAATGGATTAGTTTATGATGTCTTAAGCAGAATTAGCTGTGAAAAATATATAAATTTATATAAGATAACATATACTACTTCAAAGGATAAAATAGATAAAACTTTTGAGGTTATCAATGAGGCTATTAATGATATAAAGCTTTTAGATGATAATACTATTATGGGGCTAGTTAAAAGAATTAAAATAAAGAAGTTATTTAAAGAAGAGCAAAGCATACAACTTGCTAAAGAACTATCAACTTATAGTGTTATGTTTAAAGATTATAAGGTATATTATAATATGGCAAAAGATATGGAAAATATAAAGGGTGATTTTATTTTAGAAGTAGCTAAAAAAGTGCTTAAAAAATCATCTATAGAAATAATTAGTTGAGGTATATTATGAAAAAGAAATTACCACTATTACAGGCTTTATTAGATTATCATAAAGAAGAAAATATAATATACTCAATGCCTGGAAACAAAGCTGGTGAAGCATTTAGAAGAGATGAAATAGGAAAAATTTTTGCAAATAAGTTAGGATATTTAGATATAACTGAAGTTGATCCTTTAGATAACCTTCATCATCCAGAAGGGGTTATAAAGGATGCCCAAGAAGCTTTAGCTAAGACTTATGGTGTAAAGAAAGCATACTTTTTAGTAAATGGTACAACAGGTGGAAATCTAGCATCTATTTTTGCTTTATTCAATGAAGGTGATGAAGTACTAGTTGAAAGAAACTGTCATAGGTCTATTTATAATGGATTAATACTTAGAAAGTTAAAGGTAACTTATATTAAGCCTAAAGAAATGAATGAGTATGGTTTATTTCTTCCACCAGATAAAGAGGATATATATAAAGCATTAAATAAAGCTAATAATCCTAAAGGAATAATATTAACTTATCCTAATTATTATGGAATAACCTATGATTTAAGAGATGTTTTAATAGAGTTAAAGGAAAGAGGATTAAAGATAATAATAGATGAAGCTCATGGTGCTCATTTTGGAATTTCAGAAAAGTTACCTATTAATATAGCAAATTTAGCTGATTTTACAATAGTAAGTGCTCATAAAACACTACCAGCCTTAACAGGAGGTTCATTTTTACTCTCTAATAATTTAGACAGTGATATAGAATTTTATATTAGTTCATTTATGACTACATCTCCATCATATTTAATAATGGCTTCTTTAGACTATGCTAGATACTATTTAGATAACTATGGTAAAGAAGATTATAACAAATTGATTTTTAAAGCAGAACATATGAAAGAGAAAATTACTTATTTAAATAAAGTTAAAATTCTTTCTAAAGGAGATTTGCCTAAAGGATATGATATTGATTTAAGTAGGTATGTTGTGATAGCACCTAAAGGATATAGTGGATATAGGTTACTAGGTTATTTAAGAGAAAATCATATTCAAGCAGAGATGAATTTTAGTCAGGGTGTTGTATTGATACTATCCCCTACAAAAGTAGAAGAGAATTTGAATAAACTTTATGAAGTTCTTTCTAAACTTGATTTAGAAGATTTAAAGGATGATAGAAAAATTGCAAATTATAAACCAATACAAAATGAAAAAGCATTTGAGCCTTTTGAAGTGTTTAGATATGAATATGAAAAGGTTAAGGTTAAGGATTCTGTAGGAAGAGTTTTAAAAGAATCTATAGTACCATATCCACCAGGAATACCAATTGCTTGTCCAGGAGAAATAGTTAGTAATGAAATTATAGAAAATATTATTAATTATTTAAAATTAGGTCAAACAATTTTAGGGATAGAAGATGGCGCTGTGAAAGTTTGTAAATAATATTATCCTATTAGAAAATAGTGGTAAAAATAATTATATTTAAAATTCTGTGATATAGGGGGAAGAGTAATGAGGAATTTAGGAGTAATTTTTGATTTTAATGGAACATTATTTTGGGATTCAGATAAACATGAAAAAGCTTGGAAAACTCTTTCTAAGAATTTGCGTGGTAATGAGTTTTCTGATGAAGAATTACAGAAATATGTTCATGGACGAACTAATAAATCTATACTTCAATATATGTTAAGAAAAGATTTAGATGATGAGAATTTGGCTAAACTCTCAAATAAGAAAGAGCAAATATATAGGGATATGTGTAAAGAAGATATAGAGAATTTTAAACTGGCTCCAGGTGCTATTAAGTTTCTAAATTACATAAAAGAAAAGAAAATATCATGCACCATTGCCACTGCATCTCAAAAAGAAAATCTTATGTTTTTTTGGAAATCATTTAAACTGGATAAGTGGTTTGATTTAAATAAGATAGTTTATGATGATGGTTCATTTTTAGGAAAACCAGAACCAGATATTTATTTAAAAGCAGCGAAGATACTTGGAATTAACACAAGTGATTGTATTGTTATAGAGGATGCTTTTTCTGGTATAGAATCAGCTTACAGAGCAAAAATAGGTAAAATAATAGCAATTGCACCAAAGGAAAAGCATGAATATTTTAATAGCTTAGAAACTGTGAATTTGGTAATTACTGATTTTAATGATTTAGACAAGAATATTTTAAATAAAGAATAAGAAATATTATATTTATCAAGTAAGATATATAAAGAACATAATTAAATTTATGTTTTCTATATATCTTTTTTTTATATTGCAGATATTTTACAGATACATGAAAAATAGTTTTTGGATTAATATTACTTTCCATGATTCTAATAACATCTTCCACTAAAAGTTCCTTGTTGATTTTTTAAAATAGCAATGATAGAATTGTTTTTGTGATTAACTATAATTTAATTATAAAAAAGCAAATAATAAAAGCTAATAATGACATTTGAAGAAAAAAATTGATTAGAAATAATAAAAAGAAAGGTTAAGGAATGGAACAAACAGAAAATGCAAAGTCTTGATATAAATACAAGGGGGGGTGAGGTCTATGCAGGGTCAATATTCAAATGAACATATGCTTGATTTCTTTATTTATGAAGTTACTCAAAACATTGAACAGTTAGAAAATTGTATACTTTCTAGTGAAAAATTAGGTTACTATAGTGAAGATACAATAAATGAGATATTTCGTATAATGCATACTATTAAAGGTTCAGCTGCTATGATGTCATTAAATGACATATCAACACTAGCCCATTCATTGGAAGATATATTTTTCTATCTTAGAGAACAAAAAGTTGAAATTGATGATTATTCAACACTTTCAGATCTTGTGTTAGATGGAGGAGATTATGTAAAAGTAGAACTTGAAAAAATTAAAGGTGGAGACAAGATAGATGGAGATGCTTCAAGTCTCATAGAAAATAATAAAAATTTTCTTAATACACTTAAAGAACAAAGTTCATCAATTATTCAAGAAGAACAAAGTACAACTATAGAAAAACAGCAAAATTCAATAGTTGAAGATGTTGGTGATAATAAAGATGCTTATAATACTTTTAAAGTAACAATCTTTTTTACAGATGATTGTCTAATGGAGAATGTTAGAGCTTTTACAGTAATAAATAATTTAGAGGATTTTACTAAAGACTTTCAGTATTATCCTGAAGATATTATTGAAAATGAAGGAAGTTCTCAGGTAATAAAAGAGCAAGGTTTTTCAATTGTCTTAAAGACAGATAAATGTGATGAAGAAGTTCATGAGTTTTTTATGAAAACATCATATTTAAAAGATTTAGAATTTATTAAACTTGATGACTATAAGGAAAATATCGACAATAACGCTAAGAGTGTTAACGATAACACAGATAAAGATAATAATGTAAAAGAAAAAACAGTTATTCATAAGGAAGAACGTAAAGTTAAAAATGAGAAAGAAGTACAAGCGTCAACTGTTCAAAGTATTATTAGTGTTAATGTTAATAAATTAGATATACTTATGGATTTAGTAGGAGAATTGGTTATTACTGAAGCTATGGTAGTTCAGAATCCAGATCTTAAGGGATTACAATTAGATAACTTTAGTAAGGTTGCAAGGCAACTTCATAAAATTACTAGTGAATTACAGGATATGGTTATGTCAATAAGAATGGTTCCACTTTCTACTACATTTAGAAAAATGAATCGTATTGTACGTGATATGAGTAAGAACCTGGGTAAAGAAATAGAATTACGATTGATTGGAGAAGAGACAGAAGTTGACAAAAATATTATTGAACATATTTCTGATCCATTAATGCATTTAGTTAGAAATTCTCTTGATCATGGAATAGAGACTACAGAAGATAGAATAGCCTTAGGAAAACCAAAAACAGGGGTAGTAACATTAGAGGCAAAAAATATGGGAAGCGATGTTATTATAACTGTTAAAGATGATGGCAAGGGGTTAAATAAAGATAAGATATTAGAGAAAGCTGTTAAAAATGGGATTTTAAATAAAGCGATAGAAGAAATGACAGATAAAGATATTTATAATCTTATATTCTTGCCAGGGTTTTCCACAAAAGAGAATGTATCAGAGTATAGTGGTCGTGGTGTAGGAATGGATGTAGTGATAAAGAACATTGAGACTGTGGGTGGAGTTGTTTCTGTAGAAAGTGTATTAGGAGTTGGGTCTGAATTTATTATTAAAATTCCGCTTACATTAGCAATTATAGATGGAATGAATATTGGAGTGGGAAATTCAAGATATACTATACCAACAACAGCAATAAAGGAATCTTTTAGACCAAAAGATGAAGATATTATTGAAGACCCAGATGGAAATGAAATGATCATGGTTAGGGGTCAGTGCTATCCAATATTACGTATTCATTCACATTTCAAGGTTAACACTCAAGTTACTAAATTTATTGAGGGTATCATAATTATGGTTGAACAAGACAATAAAACATTATGTTTATTTGCTGATGAATTGTTAGGACAACAGCAAGTAGTTGTTAAGGCTCTTCCAAGTTATATAAAGAACACTAAAAACATAAGTGGATTAACTGGATGTACACTTTTAGGAGATGGAAGTATTAGTCTTATTCTTGATGTAGTTGGACTTATTAATACAAATAGCACTGCTCAAATGTAAAGTTTCTCAAAAAATAAAATGGAATGAGGATATGAATATGGCTAAAGAAATAGTAGAAGAATTTTTAGAAGAAGAGGACACTCAAAAAGGCAAATATCTTACATTTGTATTAGGAAATGAATCTTATGGAATTGAAATAAAAAATGTAACAGAAATAATAGGGATACATCCTATTACTGAGGTGCCAGAGCTTCCAGAATATATTAGAGGTATTATAAATTTAAGAGGTAAAATAATTCCAGTAATGGATGTAAGAATTAGGTTTAGAAAATTATTTAGAGAATATAATGATAGAACTTGTATCATTGTTGTTGATATAAAGGATGTAGCAATTGGATTGATAGTAGATAGTGTAGCAGAAGTTATTTCAATTGTAGATAGTGATATTGTACCACCTCCAGATGTAAATAAAAATGGTAATAAATACATCAAGGGGATTGGAAAAGTTGGTAATGAGGTAAAACTGATTTTAGATTGTGATAAGTTAATCAATGAAGAAGATGTAGAAAACTTATCTGAAATTTTATAATTGAGGGGGATAACAAATGAGTTGGTTTAATAATTTAAAAATGGGTGCAAAGCTTAATGTAGGATTCGCATTAGTTTATGTAGTTGCGTTAGTTCTAGGTATAGGTGGTGCACTTGCCTTTAAAAATGGTGAAAATGGATCAAGTAGCATGATATATCTTGTTGTAATTGGTATCGGTGGTTTTATTGCCATGTCAGCTTTTAGTAAGTTTGTAAATAAAGATGTGAATAATTCAATGAAGAGCTTAGCAGATATTGCAGAAAAAATTACACTTGGAGATACAAATAATAATGTTCAAGGAACTTCACAAGATCAAATGGATAGATTAAAGACATCTCTATTAAACGTGGTTGATGTTATGGAGAATCTTTCCAAAGATGTTTCTATGCTTAATACTGCAGTTATGGAAGATAATGTTGATGTTAGAGTAGATGAAGTTAAATATTTTGGTCAATTTAAAAATATAATTAATGGGATTAACAAGACAGTTAATAAAATAGCAGAAAAGAATGTATGGTATGAAGCAATTATAGATGCTGTTCCATTCCCGATTCATGTTACAGATACTGATATGAATTGGACATATATGAACAAGCAATTTGAAAACTTAATGATTGAGCAAGGGACAGTTAGAAAGCGTGAAGATGGATATGGAAGAGCTTGTAGTAATGCAGGAGCAAATATATGTAATACACCAAACTGTGGTATAAAACAATTGTTGAAAGGGACTCCTGAAAGTTACTTTGATTGGTGTGGAATGAGTTGTAAACAAGATACATCATATTTAAGAAATAAAAAAGGTGAACATTTAGGATTTGTTGAAGTAGTTACAGATTTAACAGCAATATTAAGTGTTAATGAATATTCAAAGAAGGAAGTGGAACGTTTAGCTTCAAATCTTGATTTACTTGCTAAAGGTGATTTGAATTTAGATTTAGAAGTAAGTCCAGCAGATAAATTTACTGAAGAAACAAAGAACAACTTTGTAAAGATAAATAATAATCTAGAAAAAACAAAAGTTGCTATTAGCAGATTAATAAGTGATGCTGTACTACTTTCTGATTCAGCAATTGCAGGAAAACTTGAAGTAAGAGCTGATGCAAAAGCACATGAAGGAGAATACAGAAAAATAGTTGAAGGAGTAAATGGCACTTTAGATACTGTAGTTAACAAAAATGAATGGTATGAAGCAATAATTGATGCTGTTCCATTCCCGATCCATGTTACAGATACTGATATGAATTGGACATATATGAATAAGCAATTTGAAGATTTAATGATTGATCAAGGAACAGTTAGAAAACGTGAAGATGGATACGGAAGAGCTTGTAGTAATGCAGGAGCAAATATATGTAATACACCAAACTGTGGTATAAAACAATTATTAAAGGGAAATCCTGAAAGCTACTTTGATTGGTGTGGAATGAGCTGTAAACAAGATACATCATATTTGAAAAATAAAAAAGGTGAGCATTTAGGATTTGTTGAAGTAGTTACTGACTTAACATCTATTTTAAGAGTTGGTTCTTATACCAATGCTGAAGTAGACCGTTTAGCTACAAACCTAGAATTACTTGCTAAAGGTGATTTGAATTTAGATTTACAAGTTAGTGAAGCTGATAAGTTTACAGAAGAAACAAAGAACAACTTTGTAAAGATAAATAATAATTTAGAAAAGACTAAAATTGCTATTGGTAGATTAATAAGTGATGCTATACTGCTTTCTGATTCAGCAATTGCAGGAAAACTTGAAGTAAGAGCTGATGCAAAAGCACATGAAGGAGAATACAGAAAAATAGTTGAAGGGGTAAATGGTACTTTAGATGCTGTTATAGAACCAGTACAAGAAACTTCAGCTGTTCTTCATGAAATGTCTAAAGGAAATTTAAAGGTTAGTGTTAATGGAAATTACAAAGGAGATCATGCAACGCTTAAGAATTCACTTAATGATACAATAGAAACATTATCAGGGTATATAAATGATATATCAAATGCGTTAACTGAAATAGCAAATGGAAATTTAGTTATTTCAATTGATAGGGAATACTTAGGAGATTTTGCACAAATTAAAAATTCTTTAACTTACATTATTAGTTCATTAAATAATGTTATGAATGATATTAATACTGCAGCTGGACAAGTAGCATCTGGAGCAAGACAAGTAGCTGATTCGTCACAAACTCTTTCTCAAGGTTCTACAGAACAAGCAAGTTCAGTTGAACAATTAACTGCATCAATGGAACAAGTATCTGTACAAACAAAGCAAAATGCTACTAATGCAGATGAAGCTAATGAATTAGCATTGACAGCTAAAGATGAAGCTGGTAAAGGAAATGAATATATGAAGGGATTACTAGATTCTATTAATGATATCAATGAATCAGCAAGTAGTATATCTAAGATAATAAAAGTTATAGATGAAATTGCATTCCAAACAAACATACTTGCACTTAATGCAGCAGTTGAAGCCGCAAGAGCAGGACAACATGGTAAAGGATTTGCTGTAGTAGCAGAGGAAGTAAGAAATCTGGCAGCACGTTCTGCTAATGCAGCTAAGGAAACAACTGTATTAATAGAAGGTTCAATTAAAAAAGCAGAAGATGGCACAAAGATAGCAAGTGAAACAGCTACTGCTTTAAATGGAATTGTTGATGTTGTTTCTAATGCAGCTAAACTTGTAGGGGAAATAGCAACAGCTTCAAATGAACAAGCTAATGGTATTGCACAAATTAATCAAGGTATTATTCAAGTTTCACAAGTTATACAGAATAATACTTCAACTTCTGAAGAAAGTGCAGCTGCAAGTGAAGAATTATCTAGTCAAGCTGAACTTCTAAATGGATTGGTAGGTAAATTTAAATTGAAAAAGAGTGGTTCAAGTTATGATAGCAATCAAGAAATAAACCCTGAAGTAATTAGAATGTTAGAAAACATGAATGAACCAAAAAAGACATATGAAAAGAAATCAAAAAAGCCAAAAATTTCATTAAATGATAATGAATTTGGCAAATATTAAAAAATAGATAGAGAGAGTATTAACTCTCTCTATCTTTATAAGAAAAGGGTGATTAAAATGATTAATATAACACAAAAGGAATATAGTCAATTAGCAAGTTTTATTAAAGATAATTATGGCATTGATTTAGGTACAAAGAAGCAAGCTCTTGTATTGGGAAGACTTACTAATGTACTTGTTGAACAGAATATTGATTGTTTTTCTGATTATTTTAAATATATAACTTCTGACAAAACAGGAAATGCTGTAGAAACTTTAGTTAATAAAATTACTACTAATCATACATTCTTCATGAGAGAAAGTGATCATTTTACATATTTTAAGGATATAATATTACCTTATCTTAAAAATAATCAAAAGCAAAAGGATCTTCGTATCTGGAGTGCTGGATGCTCTTCAGGAGAAGAACCATATACTATAGCTATGATTATAGATGAATTTTTTGGAAAAGATAAAGTATTATGGGATACAAAAATATTAGCTACAGATATCTCTACAAAGGTTCTTGATATAGCAATAAAAGGAGAATATCAAAATGAAGCAGTAGATTCACTTAGTTCAAGTTGGCAAATGAATTATTTTAATAAAATTGACATAGAAAAATCAGTTGTTAATAATAAGATAAAAAATGAAGTGATATTTAGAAGGTTTAATTTAATGAATGAGGTATTCCCATTTAAACAAAAATTTAATGTTATTTTCTGTAGGAATGTAATGATTTATTTTGATAATGAGACAAAAGATAATTTGATAAATAAGTTTTATGATTTGTTAGATTATGGCGGATATCTTTTCATTGGACATTCTGAATATTTAAACAGAGATAAATCAAAATTTGAATATGTAAAGCCTGCAATTTATAGAAAGGAATAATACATATGAAAAAAATAAGGGTTTTGGTAGTAGATGACTCAATTCTATTTAGGGAGGTGTTAACAAGGGGGATATCTTCTGACCCTTGTATTGAAGTAGTTGCTAAGGCAAGTGACCCTTATGATGCAAGGGATAAGATTATTTATTATGAACCAGATGTTATGACTTGTGATGTGGAGATGCCTAAAATGAATGGTATTGAGTTTGTTAAGAAACTTTTGCCACAGTATCCTATTCCAGTTGTTATGGTTAGTGCAATAAGTGAAGCGGTTTTTGAGGCTATGAAAGTAGGTGCTGTAGATTTTGTTACAAAACCTGATGTGCAAAGTCCGAAAAGTGTGGAGAATTTTATAAAAGAATTGATTATTAAAATAAAAATTGCTGCAACAGCAAAAGTTTTGAAACATGAAAGTTATGAAGGAATTTCAAGTGCTTTAAAGAATACCAGTAATGAATATAGTAAAAAAATTATAGCTATTGGAGCTTCAACAGGAGGAACAGAAGCAGTATACAATCTTATTAATAGATTACCTTCAACTATACCAGGAATTGTACTTGTACAACATATTCCACCTGTATTTTCAAGAATGTTTGCTGAAAGACTTAATAACACAACTTCATTAAGAGTTAAGGAAGCAGAAACTGGAGATGTTGTTGAAGAAGGTTTGGTTTTAGTAGCTCCTGGAGATAAACATATGAGAATAAAAAAAGTTGGTAGTAAATATAAAGTGGAATGTTTTAGTGGAGAAAAAGTAAATGGTCATTGCCCATCAGTGGATGTTTTATTTGAATCTGTAGCTAAAGAAGCTAATAAGAATGCTCTTGGAATTATTTTAACGGGGATGGGTTATGATGGAGCTAAAGGATTAATGTCCATGAGAAGAAAAGGAGCAAGGACTATAGGGCAAGATGAATCTACTTCAGTAGTTTATGGTATGCCTAAGGTTGCCTTTGAAGTAGGTGCTGTTGAAAAACAGGCACCATTACAGAATATTCATAATTTGATTTTTAAAATGTTAAAATAATTATTAAATCCCACAAAAATAGAAATTTGTTTCTATTTTTGTGGGATTTTTTTCAATATTATTTTTTTAAAATTAGGACCTGTTAGGACCTAGAAATTAAACATTAGAAAAAGTATACTACTTTGTATAGATGCTAATTAAACTTATTTATTCCAATTTGCTGTACTAATAAAATAAACAATTAAAAATTTCTAAAAATGCAATAGGGGTGCTTTAATGAAATTCTTTATCACTAGTTATGATTTAGTTAATATAAAAATTAAATTTATTTTGCTGTATATCTTAAATATGACTGATATAATTTTTACTCTATTTTTATGCAGAACAGGGTATTATTTAGAAGCTAATTTTTTTATGAAACCTATCATAAACAATGAAGTTATGTCTTTATTAGTTAAACTAATATTGCCTGCTTTCCTTCTTTTATTCCTTTATTTTAGAATGAAATCTGCTACAAATTCTCAACTTAAAAAATCTAATTTTTATGTTTTATCTATATTATTAGTTTATACATTTATAAACTTTTCACATTTATTCTGGATTTTTTATTATATATATTTTATTTAAGCATATGGTGGAAAATAGACTAGCATGCTGACTTATTATTTTCTGGAATATGCCTTAAAGTAGATTAAGTTTAAATGCTTTAGTACATACTAATATTAATTACTTAAGAAAAGGAGATATTTAGTATGAAAAGAGACCATTATTTAGTTGAAGGATTATCAAGCGAATATATAAAAACTCAAGTGAAAAATGCATTGGAAGATATTGATGGAGTAAACCAAGTATGTGTTGACCTTGGGCGTGGAACAGTTGAAGTTATTTATAATGAACCAGCTACCACAGAGGAAATTAGAGATTGTATAGAACATACTGGGCATCCAATTCAATGATAAAGGATTAAAGAGTTCATTTTGCCATTTTAAATGAACTCTTTAATATATATTCTAAGATTCTGTTAATTACTGTTTTTAGCGAAGAAAGTATATGCTTCACCTACAAACTTAGCTGTTCCAGCTCCAAAATTCTTTTCAAATGCATTTATAAATGTGGGATTGGTTAAATACATCTCGCCTGTATAACCTAAATGATTTTCTCCTACTTCATAGTTATATGATTTATAAGTTGAAGATAATTCATCAGATATCTCTTTAACTATATCTTGAATTTCTTTTGAAGTAGGATCTTTACTTAAATCGGACACTAATTTTCTAGCTAGTTTATTTGATTTAGGCTCATTATCTTTTAAATAAAACTCTAAGGCTTTTCCAATGTATTCAGCTGAACCTTTCATATATTTAGAATCTACTGCTTTAATCCAATTTGGCAAAAATAAATATAACCTTACCATGAAGTACCAATTATCATCTCCATCATTTGATTTAAACAGTTCATAATCTTCTTTCACTGTTGTAGTAATTTCTTTAGCTATTAACTGAATATCTTTAGAAAATGGATCTTTCCTCATGTCAGCTACAATTTCTTTATAAAGCTTTGCTAATTTAGGATTCGTATCTTCTAATAATTCGCTTCTAAAACTTTCATATTGTTCAGCTCTATTAATAAGGGTACTACTAGTTAAATTGTGAAGCATAGATTTTGTAAACTTTTCTATGCTTCCATACTGTTTTATAGCAGCTTTAGCTATTTTATCTTGACTTGATTTAAATTTTTCAATATACTCATTATATTTTTCTATACTGCCATAATATTTAATTACCATATCTTCATGTTCTTTTTTAAAATTCTCTAATGCATCAAAATATATAGTCATATCAAATTCTTCAAAACTCATTGTGTTCTCTCCTTTAATTGTTTTATTAATAAGTTCTATTAAACTAGTTAATCTATCACGTTTTATAACAAGTAATTTTTCTTGATTTTTAAGAGCTTCTATTTTATTAAAAGATGGATTTAGCATTATCTCTTTTACCATTTTTAATGGAATGTCAAGTTCTTTAAAAAACAAAATCTGCTGTAAGGTTTTAAGTATTTCATCATCATAAAGTCTATAACCAGATTCTGTTTTTTTACTTGGTTTTAACAATCCAATTTCATCATAGTAATGTAGTGTACGCACACTTATTCCTGTTAAATCTGACACTTGTTTTACTGTTCTCATTGTTCCACCTCAAAGTTTTTTTAGTTTGTAAAATTAATACTTGCCGGCACTGTTTTGTTAATTTATTCAAGCTATGTTTTAATATTACACTATAACGTTAGGTTAGAGTCAATAAAAAATATATTATTTAGCAATTGAATCAAATAATATAAGATGATATCATTTAGATAATATTACAAAAAATGGAGAAGATAAATGAAAACACTTATATTTAATGGTTCACCAAGAAAAAATGGTGATACAGTAGTATTTATAAATGAATTTATTAAATATTTAGATGGAGAGTACAAAATAATAGATGCCTATTATTGCAATATACATCCTTGTATTGATTGTAGATATTGCAAAAAAAATCATGGTTGTTCTCAAGAGGATGAAATGAATGAAGTATATAGATGCATTCAGGAGTGTGATAATATTTTAATAGCATCACCCATTTATTTTTCAGAGCTGACGGGGCAGTTATTATCTATAATGAGTAGATTACAAACCTATTGGTGTGCCAAATTTTTTAGAAATATAAATCCAATAGGTAAAAAGAAAAAAGCTGGAATATTATTAGTTGGAGGTGGAGATGGTTCTATGAAAAAGGCAATAGATACAGCAGAGTGTATATTACATAAAATGAATGCTCAATCAGTTGGAATAGCATGTTCACATAATACAGAAAATATTTCACCTATAAATGATAAAGTAGCTGTGGAAAATATAAAAAAAATAGCAATTCAATTTAATAGCATTACATAAATATAGTAGTATTTTTTATAGAGAATTAATATATACAAGGAGAAGTTTATGAGTGATAAAAGCTTGGGGGTAGGACAAGATACTGTATGGTAATGATAAAGTTAAGTTTATTAATGACCTGATAGAAAAAGGACTAAGTGAACAAGAAGCAGAAATGTATGTGAATGGTGAAAATAAAATTAGTGAATGGGTAACAAAAGAAAAGGAAAATGCTTATATAATTCAAGTACCATCGACAATAATATCATATGGAACAAAATAAATTCTCTATCCTATCTTTTAAATTACATTATTGTCATTAAGTAAATGTACAAACTATATACATATAATAGGAAAAAAATTAAATAGTATTGGAGTTGAATGTATGGTAGTTTGTGATGATATTGTTGCTTTAAAGAACTCAGATGAATTTCTTAATATTTCTGATGGTAGTAAGCATTATTATGGTGGTGACCAAGGGTGGTTTAAGGAAGAAGTATTTAAAAGAGTTGGATGTAGCACTGTAGCAGCAGCTAACATAGCAGCATATTTATCTTTAAGAGATACTAATATACTATATAGTTATACTGATATGAATAAAGACAATTTTTTAAAACATATGGAGAGTTTAGGCAAGTATGTTTACCCTGATGAGACTTTAGGAATTATATCATCTTTATATTTTATGGACAAATTTGTTGATTTTGCAAGAAATAGAGGAATAGAGTTAAAATCAAATTGGATAACCACAGAAGAGGATTTTGATAAAATAAAAGACTTTTTAAAGTGTGCATTAAGAAATGATAATCCTGTAGCTTTATTAATGTTAAAAAACAGAATTTTGAAAGAATTTGATTGGCATTGGATGACTATAACAAGACTTTTTGAGAATGAAAACAAAACATATTTAACTGTTTCTACTTGGGGAGAAAGAAGAGTTATTACCCTTGAAGATTTTTATATTTACAGCCATTATGGAACTTTGACATATTTTGATGTTATGGATTCTTAATGAGAAAAGCAAAGGTAGGTGCCTTTGCTTTTATATATTACTTTATAATCTCTTTTGACATAAGTTTTTTTGAAAGAACTAAAAATTCTTTAAGAGCAGGAGAAATCCATTTATCTTTATGATAAATGACCTGTGATATAACACCAAAGCTTGGCCCAACCCAATTTAAAGGTATTAATTTCCCAGAATTTATTTCATCTTCAACAGCAACCTTAGGAAGAAGAGTAATACCAAGGCCACTCATTGTGAATTGTTTAATAGCTTGAACACTTCCAGTTTCTAAAACTAAATTTGCTTTAACATTATATTCATTTAAAATATTTTCAAAAGATGCTCTATAACTGCAGCCTGTCTCAGTTAATATAAGAGGTTCATTTTCTATATCCTTTGGAAATATTTCTTCTTTATTGATAAGTGGATGTCCAGGATAAGCTAAAAGAAGCATAGTTTCATCAAATTCAATTTCAGATATAAAATCTTCTGAATCAATTTTTCTTCCAAGTGAAAAAGCTACATCTATTATATTGTCTTTTAGAAAATGTCTGAAATCTGCACAGCTACCAAACTTTAATGATACCTCTACATCAGGAAAGAGTCTTCTATATTCCTTTAATATTTCAGGCAGTCTTAATACACATAAGGATTCAGCTGCACCTATAGTCAAAGTCCCACTTGGAGACTCTTCATTGAAAACAACATTTTTTATATCTTGAGAAAGTTTAAGCATTTGTTTTGCATAAGGCAAAAGCTTTTTCCCTTCATGAGTTAGTGTAATATTTTTTCCGATTCTATCAAAAAGTTTAACTCCAAGTTCTTCTTCAAGTTGTTTAATTTGAGTTGTTATTGTTGACTGAGCATAGCCGAGGGTAGAAGCAGCTCCAGTAAAACTTTGAAGCTTACTAATAACTAAAAAAGTGTTAAGTTGGCGAAAATCCATTTTCATCATCCTCATCAAAATTATTGAACATATCAATTTAAATTATCAATTTTACTAATATATGATTTCATGATATCATATATGTATAAGAGAACACAAATTAAATTTGAGGTGGTATAGTAATGAGCAATAAATTAAGAGTTGGGATTATAGGAGCTACAGGCATGGTTGGGCAAAGATTTGCATGTCTATTAGAAAACCATCCTTGGTTTGAGGTAGTAGTAGTTGCTGCAAGTAAAAGTTCAGCGGGGCAGACTTATGAAGAATCAGTAAAAGATAGATGGAAGATGACAACACCTATTCCTGAAGGGGTTAAAAAATTAGTAGTTAAGGATGCATATGAAGTTGAAGAAATTTCAAATATGGTAGATTTCGTATTTTGCGCAATTTCCTTAGATAAGGAAAAGACAAAACTTCTAGAAGAGGAATATGCAAAGCATGAAACACCAGTTGTATCTAATAACTCTGCAAATAGAATGGTAGATGATGTACCAGTTATAATACCTGAAATAAATGGACAACATGCAGAAATCATTGAAGTGCAAAAGAAACGTTTAGGAACAAAGAGAGGATTTATAGCAGTAAAACCAAACTGTTCAATTCAAAGTTATGTTCCTCCAATAAGTGCTTTAATGAAATTTGAACCAATAGAAATTTTAGCTTGTACGTATCAAGCTATATCAGGATCAGGAAAAACATTTAAAGAGTTTCCTGAAATAATAGACAATGTAATACCTTATATAGGTGGAGAAGAAGAGAAGAGTGAAAATGAACCTCTAAAGGTATGGGGAAAAGTTGAAAATGGTAAAATAGTTAGTTCAACAAATATTGTTATAACTACTCAATGTATAAGGGTACCTGTTTCAGATGGTCACTTAGCAGCAGTTTTTGTTAAATTTAAACAAAAGCCTTCAAAAGAAGAGATTTTAGAAGCTTGGAAAAACTTTAAGGCACCAGATGTTGCTTATAATTTACCAAGTGCTCCAAAACAGTTATTACACTATTTTGAAGAAAGTGATAGACCACAACCAAAACTTGATAGAGACTATGAAAATGGAATGGGGATCACTATAGGAAGATTAAGAGAAGATAAGGTTTATGATTTTAAATTTGTTGGATTATCTCATAACACATTAAGAGGGGCAGCTGGTGGTGGAGTTTTATCTGCTGAATATTTAAAGGCTGCTGGATATTTAACAGCAAAATAATTTTTTTATAATAGACGTTGACTTAGAGTCAATGTCTATTTGACATTTTAAGGCAAAGTTATTAAAATAATTACTTAGGGAGGGATTAAATTATGAGTAATAAAAAAGGAAACATTTCAATTCATACTGAAAATATTTTTCCAATCATCAAAAAGTGGTTATATTCTGATAAGGACATATTTATAAGAGAGCTTATCAGTAATGGATGCGATGCTGTTAGTAAGTATAAAAGACTTGTTAATATGGGAGAAACTGATGGCATAGAAGGAGAAAGCTTCAAAATACTAGTATCTGTTAATAAGGATAATAAGACTCTTAAATTTACTGATAATGGTATAGGAATGACTGAGGAAGAAGTTGAAAAATATATAACTCAAATTGCTTTCTCTGGTGCAGAGGATTTCTTAGAAAAATATAAGGAAAAGATGGGAGAAGAAAATGATATTATAGGTCATTTTGGTCTTGGATTCTATTCTGCATTTATGGCAGCTGATAAAGTGCAAATAGATACTTTATCTTATAAAAATGATGCAAAGCCAGTTAGATGGATTTGTGAAGGCGGTACAGAATATGAACTAGATGCTTCAGATAGAAATTCAAGGGGTACCACTATTACTTTATTTATAAATGATGATAGTAAAGATTTCTTAGAGGAATATAAAGTTCGAGAAATAATTTCTAAATATTGTGCATTTATGCCAGTTGAGATTTTCTTAGAAAATGAATGTGCAGAAAAGAAAGAAGGAGAAGAAGAAAAGGCTCCAGTAGCTATTAATGATATAACTCCTTTATGGCTTAAAAAGCCTAGTGAATGTACTGATGAAGAATATAAAGCTTTTTATAAGAAAGTATTCCATGATTTTGAAGATCCATTATTTTGGATTCATTTAAATGTTGATTATCCTTTTAATTTAAAAGGTATTCTTTATTTTCCTAAACTTAAAAATGAATTTGAGTTAGTACAAGGAGAAGTAAAGTTATTTAATAACCAAGTATTTGTAGCTGATAACATAAAGGAAGTTATTCCTGAATTCTTATTACTATTAAAAGGTGCTATAGATTGTCCGGATCTTCCTTTAAATGTATCAAGAAGTTTCCTTCAAAATGATAGAGAAGTAGGAAGAATATCAAAACATATAATTAAGAAAGTTGCGGATAAACTTAACTCTATATTTACAAATGAAAGAGAAAAATACAATGAATTCTGGGATGACATACAAGTATTTATTAAGTATGGTTGCATAAGAGAAGAAAGTTTTTATGATAAGATAAAGGAGTCTATTGTCTTTAAGACTATCAATGATAAATATGTAACTTTAAAGGATTATTTAGAAGCAGCTAAAGAAAAACATGAAAATAAGGTGTTTTATGTTAGTGATTTAGAAAAGCAGGCACAATACATTAAACTTTTTAAAGAATATGGACTTGATGCTGTGATTCTTTCTACTCCTATAGATAATAACTTTATTTCTTTCTTAGAATACAAAGATACTGTAGTTAAATTTAATAGAGTTGATTCTGATCTTTCTGATGTGCTAAAAGAAAAGGAAGAAGTAGAGACTTCGAAGGAAGATAAAGATAAGGTTATTAAGGTATTTAAAGATGTAATCGGAGAAAAAATGAAAGATTACAAAGTTGAAAACCTTAAGAATGGTTCAACACCAGTTATGGTATTAGTATCTGAATATTCTAGAAGAATGGCTGAAATGCAAGCTCAGTTTGGTGGAATGTCTATGGGCATGAACTTCCCAGAAGAGAGAACACTTGTAATTAATGAGAAAAATCCAATTGTGCAAAAGGTTATTACTTTAAGTGAAGATGAAAGTAATAAAGAAAAGGTAGAAACTATTTGTAGGCAAGTAGTTGATTTGGCTTTAATAGGAAATAAGGCATTAAATGCAGAAGAACTTGATGAATTTATTAAGAGAAGTAATGAACTTATGTTAGAACTTCTTTAGGATAAAAATAAGGCATGCTCATTAGAGTGTGCCTTATTTTTATAATAAGTATATTTTGATATTTATTACGCAAAATATTTTTGAAAGGGTGGTGTGTAATGAAAAAATTATTTATATTAGTTTTAATTATATTATGTTTATCATTCAACATTACCAAAGTAGCATTTTCAGAAAATGTTTTTAAACAAGGTGTTTATACTTTGTCTGATTTAAATCGTGTATCAGATAATCTTTATCAAGTTAAAAATGTTTCTTCTAAAGAAAATGCTTATGTAGCCCTTTTTGATGAAGAAAATATTATATTACAAACTATAAGACTACCATCCAATTCAGCAAGTTATAATCTATTACCATTAAAGTCTGATTACAAAATCGTATTACTAGGTAAAGGAGAAGTATATATTAGCCCTGTAAAATCTAAATAAGATAGGTTATAGGAGAATAATGTACCCCTATCTCATTTTATTCATAGTAGTATTAATGGAAAATATATAATTAAATTTATTTGTATGATTTGTTTCATCAATTATTATATTTAGTAAAATTTCATTGTAAGATGACATTGGTGGAAAAGCATTTCTAATCACCTTGTAATTATCAACAGCTTTTATTTCTAACAAAATTGCTTTTTTTATACTATCCAAATATGACTCTGGACTTATAGAAGATCCTAGTTTTGATGGAATGTTTAAGCCAGTTAAATCCTTATACATTTGTTTGAAAATTTTATAATGCATACGAGTTTCATCACGTATTGTCCTAATGATTTCTGCTTCTTCATTTGTTGGAGCTGCAGTTATAAGATAGTTATAAAAATATTCATATTCTTCTTCTTTTTTAGTAGCTTGTTTTATACTTTCAATTAGAAAATTATATTGAGGCTGATCATTTCTAAAATATATGTTAAACAATATGAATCCTCCTAAAAACATTTCTATATCATACTATGGATAAAATATGAACTTGTGATAATTTAGATTAACTTTGGATATTAATCATTTTTAAAAGAAAAATTAATATTTTCAAAATATTTATCTGTAATTAAATTTAAATTTTCATTAGGATATGCATTTTTAAGTTTCTTTTGTATTCCTGTTAATAGTTCAGGAGGAAAGTTTCTTACCATTCCATCTAAGTACTTAATTCTAGACTTAACAATAGAAGATTCAATTAAAGAATCAGAAGCAATAACAGTAACTGTATTAATATCTAATTTAAAAAAATAGAATCTTTTTATATTATATTTTGATTCATCATTACTATAATTACTTGAATTAAATTCAGATTCACTTAAGTAAATTATTTTACCTGAAGTATCTTTAACCATATATAAAGGAAGATTGATAAAATTTGATATTTTCAATTTAATGTTACTATCTATTGGTGCACTTTTGTAATTATCTGAAAGTAGTTTAAATTCTTCATCTTTATTTTTTACATTATCCACTATATTATCATCTTGCTCATCTTTTTTATTGAAATTGATAGTATGAATAACTTCTGGAGCTTCATTCTGATGGTTTACCTTCATATAAATCTTTGCAAATTTAGCACTAAAACCTATAACCATTATTACAGTTATCCAACTAAATCTGATATTTTTCCCAGTTGCTTCAGCATGTGAAGTATTTATAAATTTTAAAGGATTTAAGTAATATTCAAAATTATCTTTTATTTTTCGCTTTGTATGAAATATATTATTAAACCTTGAACTATTAATGTAGCTTTTTACATAACTATGATTATGAGAAAATTCCATAAACTCTTTGTAATGCTTAATAGCTTGTTTAAATTCATTGGTATAATAGTAACAATTACCTAGCATAAGAGCTATATAAGCAGATTCTTTTGACAGAGGAAGCATTTTTAAATAAGGTATTGCATTTGAATATTGTTCTAAATAGCAATATAATCTAGCAATTTTATTTATTAAAAAATAATTATCTGGAAACAATTCATAAGCTTTTTTATATTCTTCAAGGGCATTTTTATAATTTTTAAATTCAAAATAGAAATCACCTTTAAATTTATATAGTTCAGGGTCTTCGCTATATAATTCATAAGCTAGATCAATATATTCCTTAATTTTTCCATAAGAGTTACTGCTTAAATTATAGGCTATACTGAGTTTATAAAATAAAAACTTATCTAGAGAATTTGGATTTATATTATCTAGATAATCGATACTAATAATTGACATTTTATCTATAATATCAATTATTTTAGATATATTAGTATATTGAGTAGTATTACTATCACTTTCAATGTAATTAAATGCTTTATTTATGATTTGCCAAATAGTATCTGTTATATAAAAATGTGTTGATAAATAATTTAGTACTCCAGAATATAAAATTTCATTATATTTTAAATCCCATACAATTGGTCTGTTGAATAGTTCTGTCCAATTTTCTTCTTTAAATCTAAGTTTAGGAGTTTTGTAAATTTCATTTAATTTAAAGAAAAATTCATCAACTTCATTGTTTTTATCATAGTCTAAAGTAAAATTATTGCTAAATATCTTGTAATTATTATTAAAAATATATTCTTCGGAATTTATAGAATCAGATGATTCAAATTCAGTTTTTAAATTATCATTATCTGATAAAAGATTAATAACATTTTTATCAGAATTAGATTTGCTCAATTTTATTGCTAAATCATATGCTGCTCTAAGTCTTTGATATCCTTCAGGATTTTCTTCAGGATGATTTTCTTTTAGCAAAATAGCATAGGCTTTTTTTATTTCTTTCAAGTTACTATTAGGTTGTAGTTGTAAAATTTCCCAGGGATTCATTCTTGTTAGTACCTTTCTAATTCATCAAATATTTTTGAAATTTCTTCTGCCACTTTTTCAATTTTTTTAGGATTTTGAGTTTCTAATATAGATTCAAATTTAGCTAATAATAATGAAATTTGCTCACGATACTCCCCAAGAGATTCTTGGTATAAACGTTCACCTCTAGCTAAAATTAATTTATATTTGGTATTTTCTCTTGGATGAACTTTGATTTTTTCAAGTTCTTTTAAGCGCTCTTTTATTTCTTCAGAAGTCATAGAACCAGGAGAATTTTCAATAAGTAATGATTTCTTCAAACCATTATTTAAAACTGTAGCTTCAACCTCTAATAGACCATTTATATCATATGTAAATCTTACAAGAACAACTTCTTTGCCAGCTGGTGATAATGGTACTGGAATTTCAAATTCTCCAAGTTTTATATTATTATCTACAAATCTATTTTCACCTTGATAAATTTTAATTTTTATTGAATCCTGATTATCAAATATAGTAACAAAAGGTTCTTCTATACTTATAGGAATAGGTGTATTTCTCTCTATAATAGGAGAGAAAAGCAATGAAGAATTCGTAATATTACTATTTCTATTATATGTAGCAATTCCTAAGGTGTAGGGGCAAACATCTGTTAATATAATTTCATTTAAATCTGAATTTCTTTCTTTTAATGCTGCTTGAATAGCTGCACCTAAGGCAACAGTTTCATCAGGGTTTATATTTGCAAATGGTAGTTTGTTAAAAAGCTTTGTAACAGTTTGCTTTACTAAAGTCATTCTTGTTGAGCCACCAATTAAAATAACAGTATCAAGTTCATCGTGAGAAATATTAGCATCCTTTAATGCTTGTATAATTGGAGTTCTAAGTCTTAAAATCAGCTCTGCACATAACTTTTCAAATTGATAGCGATTGATTGAAGTTTCAAAATCTTTACCATCTATTAGCAAAGACATTTTACCAATTTGAGAATTTGTAAGTTCTTTTTTGCAAAGTTCTGCCTGTTTCCACAAACTTGATACAGTTTGCTTGTCTAAGTTTTTTAATTCAAGTTTATTAGTATTTAAAAAATATGAAGCTAACACATTATTAAAGTCTTCACCACCTAAAAAATTATCTCCAGCAATGGATTTCACCTCCATAATACCTTCAAACATTTCTAAAATAGAAACATCAAAAGTTCCTCCTCCTAAATCAAAAACAAGAAATTGTGTGTCATTTGCAGATTCATGAAGACCATAAGCAATAGCAGCTGCAGTTGGTTCACTTATAAGTCTTTCAACTTTAAGGCCAGCAAGTTCACCAGCAAGCTTGGTTGCTTTACGTTGAGCATCGCTAAAATAAGCTGGCACACTAATTACTGCCTCACTAATTTCTTCACCTAAAAAATGTTCGGCATCAGCTTTTAATGTTTTTAATATAAAAGATGACAATTCTTCAGGAGAAAATGTGAAATTTCCAAGAGAAAATTTTTTAGAAGTTCCCATAAATCTTTTGAAATTAGCACATGTAAGTTCAGGGTGTGTTATAAGCCTTTCTTTTGCAACACTACCAACAAGAATTTCACCATTAGTATCAATACTAACTACAGAAGGAGTTAAGTTTTCATTTAGAATATTAGGAATAATTTTAGCTTCTCCTTCAGCCCAACAGGCAACTAAACTATTTGTTGTCCCTAAGTCTATTCCTATTAATGCCATATTTTTACCTGCTTTCTAATAAAATTAATACAATTACATAATGTAACAATGAGTATTGCTATAAGCTATTGTACAAATTATAGATTATTGTGTCAAATGATAACGAAAAATAAATTTAATATTTAAATGCTTTGTAATTTTTTAGTTGTATCAGTTATCGATTAGTTAGCAATTATTTCAGTAACTTCATATAATATTCTAATACTAATAAAATAAAGCTTAATAATTTAGAAAATAGAAATGATCTGTTTATTATAGTAAATATTATTAATTTTTTTGAAGGTGAATAAAAATGGCAACAAAACCAGAAATTCTACGTCCAGGAGATACAATTGGAATAGTTACTTTGGGAAGCCCATTGCTTCCAGAAGCTATTAATATTGGAATTCAGACTCTTGAAAACATGGGGTTTAGTGTAATTGTAGGAAACTATGTATATTCCTATAGTGGATATATTTCAACATCAGAACAACAACGAGCTGCAGATCTTATGAACATGTTCACTAATCCTAATGTAAAAGCTATTATATCTGCCAGAGGGGGAGTTGGTGTTGAAGGCGTTCTACAATATCTTGATTACTCTGTTATAGCACAAAATCCTAAAGTTTTTTCAGGATATAGTGATATAACAATTTTATTAAATGTTTTATACAAATGGTCTAATTTAATAACTTTTCATAGTCTTCTTTTAATAGATTTTAAACCTGGTACACCTGCATACAATTATGATCAATTTTTTGCAGCTACCTCAACAACTATATCTCCAAGAAAATTAGAAAATCCTCCAGGAATGCCTTTAATAAGTAGGGTCCCTGGAAATGTAACTGGAACTATAGTAGGAGGTAACCTTGCATCCTTTGTAGGTAGTATTGGGACTCCGTTTGAAATTGATACTAAAGGAAAGATAATACTAATTGAAGAAGTACATGAGCCTGTTAACACAGTTTATAGATATATTCATCATATGATATCAGCAGGCAAGTTTAAAGAATGTGCAGGAATTGTTATGGGGGAATGTTCACATTGTACAATGGCTTATGATAAAACATATGAAGATTTAATTAATGAGGTTATGGTTCCATTAAATAAACCTCTTATGACAAATTTAGCAACAGGGCATGGCATATATAAGATGGCTATACCTATTGGGGCAAATGCAAATCTTAATACCTATAATAATACATTTACAATACTTGAACCAACAGTTCATGTATAAATTTAAGAGCTCCTTTAAAATGGAGCTCTTATTAAATGTATATTAATTTGTATAACTATTTAAATTATCTTCAGTTATAGTAAATTTAGGTTTTAAAAGTTTAAATGCAAAAATTAGAATAAAAATAACTTCAACAATAATTATTCCATACATAATATAAATGTTAATTATCCCTTTTTGTGTAAGAACAGCAGGGAAATCAACTAATGTATGCAGTAATATAGCTAAAAAATAGTATATATTTTTTCTATTTCTCACTGCATATAATACTAATATAGAAAGTCCAATATGAATTCCTATAGCTAATATTCTTTCAAAGCCAGTTAACAAGAAACTAAATGAGGACGCATTTATATAAGCATTTATTGTTTGATTTATCACATCAGTAGATACCCCAGCTTGCCCTAATATTGAAGTTAGTTTTCCAGAATTAATAAGCAGTGCATAAGATAAAGCATTTATACTAGCTAACCCTCCAATTAAAATAGCTTCAATTCCTCCATGACCTATTCCATAGGAAATTCCATCTAGAAAATTTCTGTTGTTTTTAAGAAAGTACTTGTAACAAATGAATCTTCCAGTTTCTTCAAATACCCCTGCTGCAAGAGCACCATAAATAGCATATGCTATTGTTGAATTAGCAAGAAAAGTTGAAGTTGTAGTATTTACTTTAAGTACATATAAATGAAATAAATTTTCCAATATTTGAGATGAAATAAAAAATCCTAAAATACCTATTACAAAAGGTTTTAGTGAAGATTTATATTTTTTCTTTACAAATATTATTAGAGCTGATGGCAAACCTATACTAATTATTAAGCTTACTGCCATGAAAAATATTGATAATGAATTAACCATAAAGATTCTCCTCCCTTTTGGTAAATTATATTATATAATAAATATACTGGCAAATTATTTTTTGATAGAAAAAGCAAAGGCAAATCACTTGCAATAATTATTAATTACAAGTGATTTGTCTTTTAACTTTATTTGTTTCTAATTCCAATCTTTAGTAATTCGTTTACTATAAGAGGAATAGCAGAAATTGATATAACTAATATCCAATCATTTAGAGTCAATGAATATACTTTAAATACATTTGCCAAAAAAGGTATTGTTATAATTGTAAATTGAATGGCTAATCCAAATAAAAATGAAGCTATCAAATACTTGTTGCTAAAGATTCCAAGTTTAAATATAGATTTTTTAGTACTTCTCATATTAAGTGAGAAGAATAATTGTGAGGCGCTTAAAACAACAAATGCAAGAGTTTGTGCATGTCTTAGTGAACCTGGATATAATCTTTCACCAAATTTAAATGCAAATAAGGTAAGAGCTCCAATCAAAACTCCATTAATAGCAAGATATAAACCCATATGTCCAGCAAATAGTGTTTCTTTAGGATTTCTTGGGGATTCTTCCATTACACTTTCATCCATAGGATCTACACCTAAGGATAAAGCTGGAAAACTATCAGTGATTAAGTTTACCCATAATATATGAATAGGTAAAAGAGGAGATTCCCAATTTAATAATATAGCTACAAATAAGGCAACTATTTCTCCAAAGTTACAGGATAATAGAAATATTATAGATTTTTTAATATTATTATAGATATTTCTTCCTTCTTCAACTGCATTTACTATAGTTGAAAAATTATCATCAGTTAAAATCATATCTGCAGCACCTTTTGCAACATCAGTTCCTGTAATCCCCATAGCAACACCTATATCAGCAGCTTTTAAGGAAGGTGCATCATTAACACCATCTCCAGTCATAGAAACTATGTTTCCATGGGATTTAAATGCTTTAACTATTTTAACCTTATGCTCAGGTGAAACTCTAGCAAACACCTTAAATTTAGGGACTATTTTATAAAATTCATCTTGCTCGTATTTATCAATTTCACTTCCTGCCATACACTCTGAAATGTCATCTGCCATATGAAGTTCATTTGCAATGGCAAAGGCTGTATTTTTGTGGTCTCCTGTAATCATAATTGGTGTGATTCCAGCTTTTTTACAAAGATTAATTGAATCTTTAACTTCTTCTCTTGGAGGATCAATCATGCCCATTAATCCAATAAAAATTAAATCATCTTCAAATTTATCTATTGGAATATTATGATTATCTAAATCCTTATATGCAAGACCAAGCACTCTTAAAGCATCATCACTCATTAAGTTTGATTGTTTTAAAAGATCTTCTTTAATATCATCTGTTAAAGGAGTAATAGTTCCATTTATTGATATTTTTGAACAGATAGTAAATAAAGAATCAATGGCTCCTTTAGTAAATACCTTATATTTGTTTCCATAAACATTTAGGGTAGTCATAAGTTTTCTATCAGAATCAAAAGGTATTTCATTAATTCTTTTATGTTCTTCATTTAAATCATCTTTAAAAATGTTGAATTTATTACCAACATCTAAAAGAGCAATTTCAGTAGGGTCACCTGTTTTGGAAGTTTCTGTGGAAGTTGCATCATTACAAAGAACCATCCCTTCAACTAAAAGTCGACTTTCTGGGTTAGTTAAGTCTACATTATCTAAGAGATCTAATTTATTATTAACAAAAGTCTTTTTAACAGTCATTCTATTAATGGTTAATGTACCTGTTTTATCTGAGCATATAATAGATACAGATCCTAATGTTTCAACTGCAGGTAACTTTTTTACTATAGCATTTTCCTTAATCATCCTTTGCACACCTAAAGCTAGCACTATTGCAACAATAGCAGGAAGTCCTTCTGGAATAGCAGCAACAGCAAGACTTATAGCAGTTAATAACATTTCAAACCAGTCTCTACCTTGGAACATGGAAAGTATAAAGATTATAATACAAATTCCAACAGCAGCGAAACCTAAAGTTTTACCAAGGTCAGCTAGTTTCTTTTGAAGAGGTGTAGAAGATTCTTCTTCCTCATCAAGCATCTTAGCTATCTTTCCTATTTCAGTATTCATGCCAGTAGCAACAACAATACCAGATCCACGTCCATAAGTAGCTAAAGTAGACATAAAAGCCATGTTTCTTATATCACCTATTTGGGGTTTTTCTTCATTAATTATTATGTTTGCATCTTTTTCAGCAGGAAGGGATTCACCTGTAAAAGCTGATTCTTCTATTTTTAAGTTAGCACTTTCAATTAATCTAAGATCAGCAGGAATATATCTTCCTGCATCTATTATTACAATATCTCCAACAACAACATCTTCTGATGGTATTTCAGATAGCACACCATCTCTTTTAACTAATGCTTTGGGAGTACTAAGTTGTTTTAAAGCTTCAAGAGCCTTTTCTGCTTTTGATTCTTGAACAATTCCAATAATAGCATTTATTAAAATAACTATTAAAATAATTATAGAATCGCTTATTTCACCCATAATTCCAGCAATAATTGCAGCACCAATAAGTATATAAATCATTGCATCATTTATTTGAGATAAAAATAAAGCAAATAATGTTTTTTTCTTTTTACCAGCTAATTTATTTTTACCATCTCGCTCTAATCTTTTTTCAGCTTCTGATGAAGATAATCCCTCAATTGGATGGCTAGATAATTCTGTAATTACATCTTTAGGATTTTTATTAAACCACATAGAAATATCACCTCAATTCAATTATTTTTATGCTACAATAAATAATTTAAAATTACAGCATATATAGTTAGAATATTTCTTTTAATCATGTTTAATACATGGAAAAAAGTTCAGCATACAAAAAGGTAAGAAAAAAGAATGATTTTTAACATAAAAATAAAAAGTTTTTAATGTTATTATTAAATGGGGGGGATTTTTAAATGAAAATAGATAGATTAATTAGTATTATTACAATTTTAAATAATAAGGGTAGGACTACAGCCAAGGAATTTTCAGAGCGATTTGAGGTTTCAGTAAAAACTATTCAAAGAGATATTATATCAATAGATCAAGCTGGAATCCCTATAGTTTCTTATCAAGGAAAAGATGGCGGATATGAAATTTTAGATAGCTATAGAATTAATGGAAGCGTTATAAATGGTGATGATGTATATATTATTTCACAGCTCTTAAATGGACTTTTTAAGTCTTATAACTCTGAACATTTAGAAATTTTAAGAGAGAAGTTTAAATCAATAGATAATAAAGAATCTTCTAGTAGAATGATTATAGATTTTTCTTCTTGGAGTAATGGAGAGAAGATAAAGAAAAAGCTAGAATTAATAGATAAAGCTTTCACAAAAAAGAGAAAAGTATCATTTCAATATAATAATGTAAAAGGGGAATTTTCTAATAGAACAGTAGAGCCTGTAAAAATAATTTTTAAAAGTATGAATTGGTATCTAGTAGGATTTTGCTTATTAAAAAATGACATGAGAATGTTTAAAGTTAGAAGGATGAATAATTTATCTTTAGGTGAAATTTATACTGAAGAAAGAGAATTTAAAGAACAAAAATTCTTCAATAATAGAGAAAAGGATATTATTAAGTTAAAACTGAAAAGTAATGAGGGATTTCTAAGAAAAGTTGATGACTATTTTGATGAATATAAAATAGATGGTAATATTATTGAAATTGAATTACCAGAAGATGAATGGGTTTATAGTATGCTTTTAAGTTTAGGAAGCAAAGTAGAAGTAATAGCCCCTGAACATGTTAGAAAAATTATTACAAATATGATAGAAGAAATGAAAAACTTATACAAATAGAAAGTTCAAAAGTGAACCTCCTATTTTTGGTTAATCTTTCTATACTTTAAAGGTGACATAGAAGTTATAGATTTAAATACTCTTTCAAAGTGGGTTATACTTTCATAGCCAACCTTATATGCAATTTCAGTAATAGTATCATCTGAGTTAGAGAGTATTCTTTGAGCTTCTTTTATTCTAATAATGTTTAGGTAAGTTATAATGTTAAAACCAGTAACTTTCTTAAAAGTTCTGCTAAGATGAGACTCACTCATAAAAAATAATTCACTTAAACTACTTAAAGAGATTTTATTAGAAAAATTGTCATTTAAGTATTTAACTATCTTAAAGATATTATGATTTTTTTCATTCTCATTTAGCTTAATGTATTTAGCTTTGTATCTATTTATTGTAATAAGCAATTGTATCAAAAGAGTTTTTATATATAATTCAGAATTAACTGATTTATTCTTTTCCTCATTTAACATTTTGAAAAAGAATTCTTCAATTATATTACTTTCTTCAAAATCCAAATTTATTACCCCAGAATCTATTTTAAGCAATGAGAATATATTTCCTTCAACTTCTGAAGCTAACATATCACTTAAAAAGTCCTTTTTAAAATTTATTAAGATTCTTTCATAAAAAATCTTACTCTTTTCAGAATCTAAAGTTTTGTGTAAGTCATTCATATTTATAAATACCAAATTTCCTTTAGAAACATTATAAACCTTATCTTTAATGAAATAATTTCTTTCACCTTGAAGGAGATAATATATTTCATAGCCATCATGATAATGTCTATAACTCATATTATATAAACCTTTTACTTTTTGTCTTTCAATAAAGAAAAGTGAATCTATTTCATCATATATATTTAAATCCATAACATCACCTTACATTATATAAATTATTTTCTTATATAGATAATATCATAAGACAAGCCAAATATGTTGAATTATCTTAAAATAAGCAAAAGATGTAATGAAAATACAACAAATATTGTTTATTATAAAGATGAAAGTTAACGTTTACAGTTGATTAGGATTGTTTAACTTCAATAATATAAAGGATGGTGTTTGTTAATATGAGATATGTTGATGGTAATGTAAAAGACTTAAATATAGCCTATATAGGTGGTGGTTCTAGAGGCTGGGCATGGGGATTGATGAGTGACTTAGCCTCAGAAGAACAACTATCTGGAACAGTTAAATTATATGATATAGATTTTGAAGCAGCCAAAAATAATGAAACAATAGGAAATTCTATTTCAAATATAGAAGGAGTAAAAGGCTTTTGGAAGTATCAAGCCGTTAATTCCTTAAAAGAAGCACTAACAGGAGCTGACTTTGTTATAATTTCCATACTTCCAGGTACTTTCAATGAGATGAGATCAGATGTACATGCTCCAGAAAAGTATGGAATTTATCAATCAGTTGGAGATACCACAGGTCCAGGAGGAGTGATTAGAGCCCTTCGAACTATACCAATGTATATTGAAATAGCTGAAAATATAAAAGAATATTCTTCAAATGCATGGGTTATAAATTATACTAATCCAATGGGATTGTGTACAAGAACTTTATATAAGGTATTTCCAGATGTAAAAGCTTTTGGTTGTTGTCATGAAGTTTTTGGAACACAGAAATTACTTGCAAATATGCTACATGACATGAAAGGAATAGATATACCAGAAAGAGATGAAATAAAGATAAACGTTTTAGGTATAAATCATTTTACTTGGATAAATAAGGCTTCATATAAAGGTGAAAATTTAATACCTTTGTATAGAAAGTTTGTAGATAAATATTATGAAGAAGGTTTTGAAGAAGAAAAAGAAGGACATTGGATGAATGATTCATTCTCTAGTGCAAATAGGGTGAAATTTGATTTATTCAATAGGTATGGGTTAATTGCTGCTGCTGGAGATAGGCACCTTGCTGAATTTACGCCAAATACTTGGTATCTTAAAGATCCAGAAGTGGTTAAGTCATGGAAATTTGGACTTACTACAGTAGATTGGAGAATGAAGGATTTAGAAGAAAGGTTAAAGAAAAGCAAATCATATATTAATGGAGAAGAAAAATTTAAGTTAAAACAAACCGGAGAAGAAGGCGTTCATCAAATGAAAGCACTTTTGGGCTTAGGTGATTTAGTTACAAATATAAATATACCAAATAGAGGACAAGTTGCTGGAATTCCTTTAGGGGTAATAGTTGAAACAAATGCATTATTAAGAGAAGATAGCATATCACAAATAAACGCAGGAAGTTTACCATCAGATATTAATGGACTTGTTCTAAGAAATGTAATGAATTTAGAAACCATAATAGAAGCAGCATTTACTAAAGATTTAAACTTGGCATATAACGCTTTTGTAAATGATCCTTTAATGACAATAGGATTAAAAGAATCAAGGATATTATTTGATGAAATGATTTATAATACTAAAGAATATTTGAAGATGTATGAAGTTTAAAAAGTAAAGTTATTGAATATATACCATGTTTAAAAATATAATAATATAAATTGCTAAAAATATTTAAAATGTAAAGAGGATATATTATATGAAAAATTCCATAGGAAAGTTAATTGGTAGCGGTGCTACTGCAGATGTTTATGAATGGTCAAACGCTGAAGTTATTAAAGTATTTAAACCCAATATATCATCTGAAGTTATACAATATGAGGAGTATATTGGGAAAATATTGAATAATACAACATTAAGTATTCCTAAATATATTAAAACAATAAGATTAAAGAGCACTTTTGCAATAATATATGAACGAGTATATGGAAAGTCTCTAGCTGAAGTTTTAATGGAATCTAATGATACATCAAAAATAGCACTAGACTTTGCAAATTTGCATTATAAAATTAATCAGTGCTTTGTAAAAGAAATTCCCAAACAAAGTAATACACTTAATTGGAGAATTTCAAGAGCAAGGAGAATATTAGGAGATAATATAAAAAAAGTAGAAGAATTATTAAGTAGTTTACCAATTAGAAATAAACTTTGTCATGGTGATTTTCATCCTTTTAATATACTTGTAAACTCTGACAAATATTTTGTCCTTGACTGGAATGACTGTTTTATAGGTAATCCAATAATAGATGTTGGATTAAGTTACTTAGCTCTTAATTCTCCATCAATAAAAGAAAAATCTGGAGAGATTGTAGCTAATGAGAGTAAAAAATTCTCTGAGGAATATTTAGAGTATTATTGTAAATATGCTAGTCTTAGTAAAGATGAAATACTTAAGTATTTACCACTTGCTGCTTCTCTTAAGTTAGATGATAATTTATCCAGTGATAATAAATGGTTGAAAGATATGATTAGGTGAAAAGGTAATGGAAAACAAATTAGATTAAAATAGAAAATAAACCATTAGCATAAGGGAAATGCTAATGGTTTATTTTTACGTCAATTAACTTCTAATTCTTTTTTATCAACAAGCAAATTAAATCCTAGTCCAATAACAACTATTAATCCTCCAACTACCTTACCTAGGGACAATTCATTTAAAGTAAAATAATCTATTAGAATTCCAATAAACAATTGTCCAACAAATATTAGAAGTGCCATATAAAACGCAGAGATTTTTGGTGCGACATAATTGGAGAATGATATAGAAATCACTCCTATTAAGCCACCTAGAAAAGCCATTATAGGAACAGAAGTAAAAGAAATATTTAAGGATTCTCTATTAAATAATAATATGATGCTTGAAAATAACAATCCTGTTAAGAAATTATAAAAGGTACTTTGAAAAAGACCAATTTTTGAAGCTAGATTTGAGTTTATTATTCTAGCCACAACTATAGTTACTCCTGCTAAAACAGAAATTAGTATATAAATCATATTTTCCTCCTAATATACAGTCATAATTATTAGACCAATACATATAATTCCAAGTCCAATTAACTTTTTTTTATTAAATTTAACAACATTAACTCCAAGTAAACCAAAATTATCTATTATTATAGAAGAAACAGCTTGACCAAATAAACCCAGTGCCATAGTTAAACTAGCTCCAATTGGAACAAAAGTGTAGTTGTTAAATAAAACTGTAAATACACCTATTACTCCTGCACTATAGAGTGTAAGGGGTAAGGTTTTATCAAAGATAAGTTTTGTTTTTGTAAATATCAATATAGCTACAACACCTAATAGTCCAACAAGATGTATTAAAACACTGGATATATAATTACCTGTGTAGGTTGCTAAAATTCCATTAAGACTAGTCATAAGACCAATTAATGCTCCAATTATTACTGAATAAATATTAAACATAAGTTATCCCCCTTCATTTCTATAAATAATCTATCATAAAAATATTGATAATTAGTATGACATATGTCATATTAATAAAAGAATTTAATATGCAGAGGGTAGATATGAAAAAAATAGAAAACAATAAAATAAAAGAAATGTATATAAAAAAATATAAATTGAATGAAGTGTTTACAAATGATATGAGAGGATTCATGGAGCTTTTGTGCTTTGATAGAAACGAGTTTCTTTCAAAGCAAAATGAAAAAGTTGATTATCTCTATTTTATAGTAAAAGGAAAACTAAAAGTCTTTAAAACACTTAAAAATGGAAAAAATATATTATTATCATTTAATTATCCTTTGATGATGCTTGGTGATTTAGAACTTATGAATTCAGAAGGAGCTGATGCAAATATTCAAGTAATAGAAGATGCATATTGTATAGCTCTGCATGTAGATAAAGTTCAAGAAATTCTATTAAATGATATAAAATATTTAAGATATGCTTGTAATTCTATAAGTAAAAAATTGAAAGATACATCTAAAAACAGTGCCATCAATCTTCTTTATCCTTTGGAAAATAGATTAGCTAGTTATATGTTAGCTATGAAAAGTCATGTTAATGGAAAGCTTGTTTTTGAAGAAAATTTAACAGAAATAGCAGAATTATTAGGAACAAGTTATAGACATTTATTAAGGACATTAGAAGCCTTTATAAAGAAAGGTGCTTTAGAAAAAACAAATAGATCTTATGAAATAATAGATGAAAATCTTTTAATAATATTAGCAGATGATTTATATAAATAGAATATGAATTAGAGTTATTGACTAATTATATAGACTAATAGATAATGTTACCTATAAAGTAATTGTAATAATATGTTAAATGTAAGGAGAGAAGTACTATGATTGGAGCAAAAATTAGAGAGAGAAGGCAGCAACTTGGTTTAAGTTTAAAAGAACTAGCAGAAAAAACTGATTTAACATCTGGATTTTTAAGTCAAATAGAAAGGGATTTATCAGAGCCTTCAATTTCATCATTAAGAAAAATTTCAGAAGTGTTAGGAGTTGCTGTATTTTATTTTTTAATTGATGATAAAGTGAAAAATCCTGTAGTAAGACATAATGAAAGGAAAAAAATAAGTTTTTCAGAATCTCATATGACTTATGAATTACTATGTCCAGATACAGATAGACAACTTGAAATGTTTATGGCTAAACTAGAACCAGGGGCTATGACATGTACAGAGCCACTTACTCATCCAGGAGAAGAAGTAACTTATGTACTTAAAGGAAAAATGTGGATAAAGGTGGGAGAAGAAGAATACACCCTTGAAGAAGGAGATACAATATATTATTTTGGTACAACTCCACATCAAATTATAAATGTGGGTGAAGAAGAAATGATATTTATTTCAACAATAACTCCTCCACAATTTTAGAAATAATTTATGAATTATAAAATTATTGACAATCTCTCTAACAAATGGTATTATACATACATTAAATAAATTTAATTATACTAAACTTGTACGTGACAATGAAGTCATCACTATTTTATTAGTGGTGGCTTTTTTTATTAGATTTTTTAAATTAATAAGTACATTTAAAATGTATTTAGAAAAATTAAATACTTAAATGGGAATTGAAATGACTATATATGAATAAATTTATTTAGTGTGATTAAATTTAATTTATCAATAGTAGAGGGGAAAATCATAATGGGAGAAGAGTTTAAGCATGTTAGTTATAAGAGAACAAAAGACAATAAAAAATCATTAGATTTTTTAAATATAGATGTTGCAAGAAAGGCACAAAGGTTTCACAGTAGTTTTCCAGATTATAATATTACACCACTTAGAGAATTAAAAAGTTTAGCTAGTACTTTAGGTGTAAATAATATTTATGTAAAAGATGAATCTTATAGATTTGGATTGAATGCATTTAAAGTGCTAGGAGGAAGTTTTGCAATAGGAAATTATATAGCTGAGAAGATAGAAGAAGATATAGATAATTTGCCATATAGTAAAATGATTTCTAGTGAAGTTAAAAATAAGATTGGTGATTTAACATTCATTACTACAACAGATGGAAATCATGGACGTGGAGTTGCATGGACAGCTAATCAAATAAAACAAAAATCTGTAGTGTTTATGCCAAAAGGAAGTTCATTAGAAAGGTTAAATAATATACAGGCAGAGGGAGCTGAAGCTTCCATAACTGATATGAATTATGATGAAGCAGTGAGATATTCAAATGATTTAGCTAAAAGAAACGAATGGGTAATGGTTCAAGATACTGCATGGGAAGGATACACAAAAATTCCGACATGGATTATGCAAGGATATACTACAATGGCTTACGAAGTGTATATGCAGCTAGAAGAAATAAAAGCAGAAATGCCAACTCATATTTTTTTGCAGGCAGGAGTTGGAGCTTTTGCAAGTGCTATGCAAGGATTTTTTGCTAGTATTTATGGCGAAAATAGACCAATAACAACAATTGTAGAACCAAATAAGGCAGATTGTATTTTTAGAACAGCAGAAAAAAATGATGGAAAACTCCATTTTATAACAGGTGATATGGATACTATAATGGCAGGACTTGCTTGTGGAGAACCTTGTAGTATAGGTTATGAAGTAATCAAAGATTATAGTGATAATTTTATATCATGTCCAGATTATGTATCAGCAAAAGGTATGAGAGTACTGGGAAATCCTATAGGTGATGATGAAAAAATTATTTCAGGAGAAAGTGGCGCAGTTACACTTGGAATAGTTGCAGAAATTATGGAGAAAAAAGATTTACAATGGCTAAAAGAAAAGTTAAAGCTTGATGAAAACTCAAGAATACTTTGTTTTAGCACTGAAGGGAATACAGATAAAGAAAGTTATCGAGATATAGTTTGGAATGGAAAATACCCAAGCTAAGTGAACTTACTTATGGAGTGAATGAGAATCCAGTTTTCTTTTTATCTAAGTAAACTAAGGAGGGTTAATGTATATGAAAAATTATAAAAACAATATAAAAATTTTAAAAGGTAATATTGTATATTCAAAAGATAGTAATTCATTTAATATCATTGAAAATGGATATATAGTAATAGATGAAAAAATCATTCAAGGAACATACAAAAAACTGCCAGAAGAATTTTTGAATATTAAGATAGATGATTATGGAAATAGACTTATAATTCCAGGATTTATAGATTTACATACCCATGCTTCACAGTTTGCTATAAGAGGAATTGGATATGATAAGGAGTTATTGCCTTGGCTAGAAACATATACTTTTCCAGAAGAATCAAAGTTTAAAGATACCTCATATGCAAAAAAAGTATATAAGGAATTTGTTCAAGAGTTATATGAAGAAGGAACTACAAGAGCTGTTATTTTTGCAACCATTCATAGTGAATCTACAGAAATTTTAATGGACCTTCTTGAAGAAAAGGGAATTATATCATATGTGGGAAAAGTAAATATGGATAGAAATTGTCCTAATAACTTAAAAGAAAATAGTGATAAATCTATTAATGCTACTAAAGAGTGGATATATAAATGTAGTAAAAAATATAAATTTGTAAAACCAATAATTACCCCAAGATTTGTTCCAAGCTGTACAAGTTATTTGATGAAAGAATTAGGAAGCTTAGCAGTAAAGAATTCTATACCAGTTCAATCACACTTATCAGAAAATTTATCAGAAATTCAATGGGTAAAAGAATTACATCCCAAATCTAGAAATTATGGAGATGTATATGATAACTTTAAGCTTTTTGGACAGACAAAGACAATAATGGCTCATTGTGTACATTTAACAAATGAAGAGATAAATACAATAGAGAAAAATAATGTGATTATAGCCCATTGTCCAACATCTAATGAAAATTTATCAAGTGGAATATCTCCTATTAATAAATTACTAAGAAAAAATATAAAAATTGGTCTTGGTTCAGATATAGCAGGTGGTGATACTTTAAGCATGTTTTCAGTAATATCAGCAGCTATTAAAATGTCAAAACTTAGAAATGCATGTTTTAAAGAAGGAGAAAAAGCTTTAACTCTTCAAGAAGCTTTCTATTTAGCAACAAAATGTGGAGGTGAGTTTTTTGGAAAGGTTGGAAGTTTTGAAAAAGGTTATGAGTTTGATGCCTTAGTTATAGATGATGAAAATTTATGGAAAACAGGAAATGGAACTATAGAAGAAAGGTTAGAGAGATTAGTTTATTTAGGTAATAAGAATAACATAGTAAAAACATATATATGTGGAAAAGGGGTTGATTAATAGTGGAGAAGGTCAGAAAAGAGAAGTTAATAAAACTTTGTGAAGATATTATTAGGATTGAGAGTTATTCAGGAAATGAAGGAAAGGTTGTTAGATGTCTTGAAGAAAACATGAAATCCTTAGGTTTTGATGAAGTTATTATAGATAAGTATGGAAGTATAATAGGAAAAATAAAAGGGAACAAGCCAGGGAATAAAGTGCTTTTTGATGCACATATTGATACAGTTCCAATAGGCAATAGAGATGAATGGACCCATGATCCATTTGGGGCTGAGAATTTTCATAACAAGATTTATGGACGAGGCACTTCTGATATGAAAGGTTCCTTAGCAGCTATGATAATAGCCGCTGAATGTTTTGCTAAGGGCAATAATAGAGATTTCCCTGGAGAAATATATATATCAGGAGTTGTTCATGAAGAATGTTTTGAAGGTGTTGCATCAAGAAATATAAGTGAAATTGTAAAACCTGACTATGTGGTAATTGGTGAAGCTTCAGAACTAAATTTAAAAATAGGCCAACGTGGAAGAGCTGAAATTATAGTTGAAACTTTTGGGGTGCCAGCACACTCAGCTAATCCAGAAAAAGGAGTTAACGCTGTTTATACCATGTCTAAAATAATAAATAAGCTTCAAGAAATTCAATATGAAGAGGATAAATTTTTAGGAAAAGGAATTTTAGAACTTACAGACATTAAATCATCACCTTATCCAGGAGCATCAGTTGTACCAAGTTATTGCAAAGTCACCTATGACAGAAGATTATTAGTTCACGAAACTAAGGAAGGAGTATTAGAACCTATAATTAAATTAATTGAAGAATTGAAAAGTGAAGATTCTAGTATAAATTATAAGGTTTCTTATGCTAAAGGAACTGAAAAGTGTCATACAGGAGAAACTATTGAAGGTGAAAGATTCTTCCCAGCTTGGTGTTATGAAGAAAGTGAAAAGTTTGTACAAGATGTATTTAAAGGATTAAAGAAAATAGGATTAACTCCAAAGATAACTAATTATTCTTTCTGTACAAATGGAAGTCATTATGCTGGAGAAGCTAATATTAAAACTATAGGATTTGGTCCATCAAAGGAAAATATAGCTCATACCATAGATGAATATATAGAAATAGAAGATCTAGTGAGTGCATGTAATGGATATCATAAAATAATGGAAGTCTTATTAGGATTAGAGGAATAAGATATGAGATGGATGATAAGTGGTGGAACTATAATAGATGGAACTAAAAAAAATGGATATGTACAAGATATTATAATAGATGAAGATATTATTCAAGAAATAGGTGATTTAAAAGAACGAAAAGTAGACTATGTGTTAAATGCAGATGGACTAATAGTCGCTCCAGGATTTATTGATACACATAGTCATTCTGATTTAAAGATATTAAGTGATGGAGACATTAAGCCTAAAATATTTCAAGGAATTACTACAGAGGTTTTAGGACAAGATGGAATATCCATGGCTCCACTTCCAACTGAATTTATTAAAGATTGGAGAAAAAATCTAAGTGGTCTCGAAGGAGATAGTGATGATATTTCTTGGAATTATAATAAGGTTCAAGATTATTTTAATGAAATAGAAGAAAAAGGGGTAGTATCTAATGTGTGCTATCTCGCGCCTCATGGAAATATTAGAATGGAGTCAATGGGGCTTTCATCTAATAAAGCTAGTAAAGAAGATATAGAGAAGATGAAGTCAATCTTAAGAAGAGAACTTGAAGCAGGTGCAATTGGGTTATCTTCAGGTCTTATATATATCCCATGTACCTATGGTGAAACAGAAGAACTTATTGAACTTTGTAAAGTAGTTGCTGAATATAATAAGATTTTTGTTGTCCATCAAAGAAGTGAGGCTAATGATATCATTGACTCTATGAAAGAGATAATAAGAATAGGTAAAGAAAGCAAAGTAAAAATACATTTTTCTCATTTTAAAATCTGTGGCAAAAATAATTGGCATAAAGCAGATGAAATGATAGCTTTAATTGAAGAAGCAGAAAGAGAAGGAGTAAAAATTTCCTTTGATCAATACCCTTATGAAGCAGGAAGTACAATGCTTAGTGTTATAATTCCACCATGGGTGCATAATGGTGGAGCCAACAAAATGTTGGAAAGAATAAAGTCCAAAGATTTAAGAAGTCAAATAATAAAAGAAATCTATGAGACAGATTGTAATTGGGACAACTTTGTTGAATTTGCAGGAATAGAAGGTATATATATAACTTCAGTAAAAAAAGATAAAAACAAGGATGTAATAGGTAAAAATTTAAAAGAACTTGGAGATATGAGAATGAAAGATCCAGTTGAAGCTGCTTTAGATTTACTTATTGAAGAAGAAAATGCTGTGGGGATGATTGATTATTATGGATCAGAAGATATTTTAATCAAATTTATGAAAAGACCAGAGCAAAATTTTTGTACAGATGGACTTTTGGGAGGCAAACCACATCCAAGAGTATATGGAGCTTTTCCAAGAGGACTTGGAAGATATGTTAGAGAACTTAAAGTTTTATCATTAGAAGAAGCTATTTACAAGATGACATATAAATCTGCAGCTACAATTGGAATAAAAAATAGAGGTTGTATAGCACCAGGATATAAAGCTGATATAGTGATATTTGATAAAAATAAAATTATAGATAAGGGTACATTTATAGAACCTAAGCAATATCCTAAAGGAATCTCATATGTAATAGTAAATGGAAATATAGTATTGAAAAATGGTGAATATTTTAATGGAAATTTTGGAACTTTAATAAAATTGTAAATTAAAAAGGATAGAATTTATGAATGTAGATGGAGTTATTTTAGCAGCAGGTTATTCAAGTAGAGCCAATGCTTTCAAAATGGAACTGAAAATTAATAATAAGCCAATATTAAAAAGATGTATAGAATCTTTATATGATGAATGTAATAAAATAATAGTAGTTAGTGGATATCAACAAGAAAAAATTCACAAATTAGTTGAAGGTTACTCAAAAGTAAAAGTTGTGTTTAATGAAGATTTTCATAAAGGTATGTTTTCATCTGTAAAGAAAGGAATACAATATGTTGAAGAAAAAAGGTTTTTAATCACTCCAGGAGATTATCCATTAATAAAAAAAGATGTAGTGAAAAGAATAGTAGTAGAAGATGGTGAGGTTATCATTCCAAGTTTTAATAACAGAGGTGGACATCCAATTCTGATAAAGAGTAAATTTATAGATGAAATATTAAAGGAAAATGATGATTCTAATTTAAAAAAATACTTGAGCACAAAGAAGTGTAAATATTTAAATATAAAAGATAAGTGGATTTTAATGGATGTAGATACTCAAGAAGATTATATTGCTATAAGAAAAGAAGCAAAAAAGTCTTGCCTGTTTTTGGATACAAAGGTATAATCTAATACAAATAAAAAATTTAATATGATATAACTTAGACAAAGAGGTCTTATTTTATGAATGTAAAATAAGACCTCTTTTTTTATAGAAAATTATATTGTTATTAAGTGATAAAGAGAGAAAATCAAAAATATCTATATTCATAGAGAGGAGGAGTTACTATTTTTGATTTAGGAATATTAAATGGAAGATTATATTTAGAAGGAAGTTTTATTAAAAGCAATTTATATGTAAAAAATGGAATTATAGACACCATAACTAACTCAAGCTTAGAGTGTAAAGAAATATATGATGCAGAGGGAAAAATGGTCTTACCAGGTTTTATAGATTCACATGTTCACTTTAATCTAGGTGTTGGAAGAAATATTTCAAAAGATGACTTCTATAATGGTTCAAAGAAAGCTGCCTTGGGAGGTATAACAACTTTTATAGACTTTTTAGCTCCTATAAATAATTTAAGTGAGTTAGATAATGCTTTTGAAACAAGGCTAGATTTAGCCCAAAAAAGTGTTATAGATTATGGACTTCATGTAACAATTGGAAATTTAGAAGGTAATGTTAAAAAGCTTTTAAACAAGAGTGCCTTACTTGGAATGCCTACTATAAAACTATTTACAACTTATGCTTCTACTAATAGGCAAACTAAAGACTACTATATAGACAAGTTATTGAAATATTCAAAAGAAACTAAGACAAGAATATTAGTTCATGCAGAAAATAATGAAATGATAAAAGAAGAAAATATTTTAGTAAAAGACCATGAAAAGTCTAGACCAGCCATTTCGGAGATAACAGAAATTCTAAAGCTTGCAGAAATAGCCAGTTTTAGAGATGGACTTTTATATATAGTTCATACTAACTGTGGCACTACATTAGAAAAATTAAAAACCTGTTATCCAAATGATTTACATTCAAACATAATATTAGAAAGTGCACCTCATTATTTTAGATTTAACTCTTCATTATATGAAAAAGAAGAAGGTTTTCTTTACACTATGACACCACCATTAAGGAGTGAAGAAGAGAGAATTAAGATGATCAAAAATATAGATGCCATTGATGTAATAGCTACAGATCATTGTCCATATGCAAAAGAGTTAAAAAACAAGAAATATACAAGTGAAATTCCAATGGGAGTAGATGGAGTAAAATACTCATTCCTAAATATGTTTACACTCTTTGGAGAAAGTATAATTTCTAAATTTACAATAGGACCTTCAAAAATACATGGATTGTATCCAAAGAAAGGAACTTTAATTCCTGGTGCCTGTGGAGATATAGTGATTTTTGATCCAAATCAAACAACAAAAGTGATAGATGATAACTCTATATATAATAGTAAAACTTTAAGAGGTAAAATAATTGCAACTATTTCTAAAGGAAATTTCATAGTTAAAGAAAGTCAATTTTTAGGTGGTCAAGGACAATTCTTGCAGAGGAGATTAGAAATATGATTAAGGCATTACTAAATGTAAATATATTTAATTATGATTCGTTTAAGGAAAATTCCTATATATTATTTGATAATCAAATAATAGAAACAGGTAAAATGGAAAACTTTAAAGGTGCAGATGAGGTTTTAGATTGTAATGGACAAATTTTGATGCCCAGTCTTGTAAATTGCCATAGTCATATATATTCAACCTTTGCTAGAGGATGGGTGACAAAATTTAATCCTAACAGCTTTGTGGAACTATTAGAGCAAATATGGTGGAAATTAGATAGGGTGCTTGAAGAAAATGATATTTATTATAGTGGTCTTGTAAGTGGAATGGAGTTCATAAAAAATGGAGTCACTACTGTTGTTGATCATCATGCTAGTGGAAGAAAAATAAAGGGTAGTTTAAATTTATTAAAAAAAGCTTTATGTGATGAATTAGGGATAAGGGGAATATTCTGTTTTGAGACAAGTGATAGATTTTCAATTGATGAATGTATTGAGGAAAACATAGAATTTAGTAAAAATGATTCAAATATGGTGAGAGGATTATTGGGAATGCATGCTAGTTTCACCTTAAGTGATGAATCTTTAAAGAAAATAGCTAGTAAAAGCAAAGGAATCCCAATACACATTCATATAGGAGAAAGTGGTGAAGATAATATCATAAGTCTTAAGAAATATAATAAAACTCCAATTGAAAGATTAGAGAAATATGACTTGCTTAGAGAAAATTCTATCTTATCTCATTGTATTTATTTATGTGAAAGTGATATGGATATTTTAAAGAGTCATAATATTTATATTGCATTAAATCCTACATCGAATCTTAATAATGCAGTTGGACTTCCTGATGTATTAGATTTTGAAAAAAGAAATATAAAATGTTTATTAGGAAACGATGGACTAGGATTTAATTTAACTAGAGATATCAGTAATTTAATGTATGGAATGCACTCAGAATATAGAAATCCTACTGCATATTCATTAGATAATATTAAAAAAGTTATAGAAAATAATTTTGAATATGCAGGAAAAATTCTAAACTGTAATCTTGGAAAAATAGAAGAAGGTTATGAGGCAGATTTTTTAACTTTAGAATATAATGCACCTACACCTATAACAAAAGAAAATTTATTTGGTCATTTTTTCTATGGAATGTTAGATAACTTTAAACCTAAAAATGTATGGTGTAGAGGAAATTTATTATTAAAAGATTACAAGCTACTTCAAGATGAAGATGAGATTTATAAAGAGTCAAGAAAAATATCAAAAAAAGTTTGGGAAAAATGTAAGGAGAAATAATATGAATTTAAATACAAAAATAAGTGGAATCTATTTAGAAAATCCATTAATGCCAGCTTCAGGGCCATTAGTTGGTGATAATAAAAAAATGAAAATAATTTCAGAGTTTGGTGTAGGAGGCATGGTTACAAAGACTATATCAAGTAAGGCCGCTGAGGTAGTTAAGCCTTGTATATATGGTGGACAAGATTTTGTAATGAATGCAGAGCTTTGGTCTGAGTTTGGGCCAGAGATGTGGATAGATAACTTTCTGCCAAAGATTAAAAAAGATATAAATACCCCCTTAATTGTAAGTGTTGGTTACTCAAAAGAAGATATGGATTACTTAATTCCCAAATTAGACAAGTATGCAGATGCTTTTGAAATATCTACTCATTATGTAGGTAAAGACTTAGATGTAATAAAAGAAAACTTGAAAACTATAAGAAAACATACAAAGAAACCTATTTTTATGAAGATTAGTCCACATATACCTGATCTAATTGGATTTGCAAAAATGGTTATGGAAAATGGAGGAAATGGTGTAGTTGCTATTAATTCTTTAGGGCCTACTATGAAAATAGATATAACTTCAAGAAAGGTCTTATTAGGAAATAAAGAAGGAGAAGCATGGACATCAGGTCCTCGTGTAAAGCCAATGGCCTTAGCAATTATACATAAGATAAAAAAAGCCATACCAAGCTGTGAAATTATAGGTGTCGGTGGAATCTCAACAGCAGATGATGTAATAGAATTTTTACTTGCAGGAGCTAGTGCTGTTCAAATGTTATCTGCTGCAATGCTTAAAGGTAAAGACTTATATAAAAAGATAATAGATGATCTACCAGAAGCATTAGAGAAGTATGGATTTAATTCAATAAAAGAAGTGATAAATACAGAATTGCAAACTGGAGATGTAAAGTATGATCCTATTTATCCATTAATTAATTATGATAAATGTGTAAATTGTAAGTTATGTGAAAAAATATGTCCTTATTTTGCTATAAGTAGTGAAGATGGGAAAGTAGCAGTTAAAGAAAGTGAATGTTTTGGATGTGGATTATGTCAATCTAGATGTCCTAAAAAAGCCATAGAAAATATATTTTAAGCTGAATTCCTTACATATGCTTAAAGTTTTGGAGGAAGAGTTATGGAGAGTATAAGAAAGTCAGTTAAAAAATCTGATCATCAAATAAAGGTTCAAGGTGAGGCTAAATATATAGCTGATATTAAGTTTAAAGATAGTTTATTTGCCAAGACATTGCGCTCAGAAAAAGCAAAGGCTGCTATCAAAAATATAATTATCCCAAATTTAAAAGATGGATACTTTGTAGTTCAAGGAGAAGATGTACCAGGAATAAATAAGGTTAAGATAATTGAAAATGATATGCCAATCTTTTCAGATAAAGAAGTTAATTATATAGGAGAGCCTATACTTTTAATTGTAGGGCCTGACATTCAAGAAGTATTAAATATCTTAAATGAAATAAAAGTAGAATATGAAGAAAGAGAGCCTGTACTTGATTTAAAAAAATACGAAGAATGTTTGTCAGAATATAGGTATAAAAAAGGAAATATAAAACAAGCAATAAAAAATGGAGTAAAAATAATAGAAGAAGAGTTTTATACAGGTTATCAAGAACAAGCATACTTAGAAACTCAAGGAGTTGTTGGGGTATATGAAGATGGAAAAGCAACAGTTTATGGAACTATGCAGTGTCCTTACTATGTTAAAGGAGCAGTTGTGCAAGCTTTAGGATGTGAAGAAAATAAAGTAAGGATAGTTCAAACAACTACAGGAGGAGGCTTTGGAGGAAAAGAAGATTACCCCTCCCTTTTAGGAGCACAAGTGGCTGTTGCAGCATATAAAACAAAAAAGTCAGTAAAACTTTTATTAGATAGGATTGAAGATATGTCTTTTACACCAAAAAGACATCCAGCTTTACTAAAGTACAAAAGCTTTTTAGATAAAGATAACAATCTAATTGGTATGGATATAAATATAACATTAAATGGTGGAGCATATAAGACATTATCTTCTGTTGTACTTCAAAGGTCACTTCTCTGTGCAACAGGAGTTTATAACATACCTAATATTAGGGTCAAAGGTCGTGTTGCTAAAACAAATACTATTCCAACAGGAGCCTTTAGAGGTTTTGGTGGACCACAAAGTATATTTGGGATAGAAACCCATATGGCACATATAGCAAATGAAATAGGTATTGTTCCTTTAGAATTTAAAAAGAAGTATTTTGTAAAAACAGGTGATGATACCTGTACTGGTGGGAAATTTACCTATGATATAAAGCTTGAAGAAATGCTAAAAAAGGCTGAAAAAATAAGTAACTTTAGTGAAAAATACAAAAAGTATTCTAAGGAAGATGGAATTATGAAAAAGGGAATAGGGATATCTTTATTCTTGCATGGATGCGGATTTACAGGTAGTGGAGAAAGGGATTTTATAAAAGCTAAGGTTAAACTTTTAAAAGATAAAGATGGAAAAGTGGAAATATTAGTGGCAAATACAGATATGGGGCAAGGCCTTCAAACCACATTTAAGAAAATAGTTGCTAAGGTTTTAGATATAGATTATGAAGACATAAAGTATGAAAATCCAGATACAGATAGAGTTCCAGATTCAGGACCAACAGTAGCTTCAAGATCAATAATGGTAGTTGGGAAACTTTTGGAAAGAGCAGCTAATAGACTTAAGGTTAATTGGAAAAATGGACAAGAACAAGAAATAGAAGAAAACTATAAACATCCAGACTTGATACCTTGGAATATAACAAAGTTTAATGGTGATGCTTATCCAAGTTATTCATGGGGGATAAATATTGTAGAACTTGAAGTGAATATCATAACAGCTGTTATAGAAGTTAAAGGAATATATACAGTTTATGATATAGGAATTCCAATAGATGAGACTATTATAGAAGGTCAAATACAAGGTGGTGTAATACAAGGTCTTGGATATGGTTCTTGTGAAAATATGGACTGTGATGATGAAGGAAGGATAAAACAACATAGTATAACAGATTATATTATTCCAACTTCAAAGGATGTTGTGAATATGAAAAATGAACTAGTTGATAATCCTTGTGATCTTGGTCCATTTGGAGCAAAAGGGGCTGGAGAGTTGACCTTAGTTGGAACAGCACCAGCTTATGCAAATGCAATAGAAAATGCATTAGGCATAAAGGTAGGTAAAATCCCTGTAACACCTGAATGGATTATGGAGGCTATAGAAAATGAATAAAGAGATAAAATTAAATATTAATAATAAAATCATTACAACAAAAGAGCATCATACCAAAAGGCTCCTAGATTTTCTAAGGGATGATATGGATATAACAGGCCCCAAAGAAGGCTGTGGGGAAGGAGAATGTGGTGCCTGTGCAGTGATTATAGATAAAGAATTAGTTAATTCATGTTTAGTTACAATTGGTTCTGTTCAAGGCAAAGAAATAATAACAGTTGAAGGATTAAAAGGAACAAAACAATTTGATATTCTAGAAAAATGTTTTGCTAAAGCAGGAGCAGTACAATGTGGATTTTGTACCCCAGGTATGATAATGGCAGCTCATGCATTACTGTCTAAAAATCCAAAACCAGAAGAAAATGATGTGAGAGAAGGTATTTCGGGGAATTTATGTAGATGTACAGGTTATAACATGATAATAGTTGGAATCCTTATGGCAGCTGAAAGAGGTGATGGTTTATGGTAGAAGGCTATTATCCCAATACACTTTTAGAAGCATTAAAAATATTAGAGGAGAAAGATATAATTATTCATGCTGGTGGAACTGATCTTATGGTTAGAAATAAGAATATAACATCACTTCTTCCTAAGTTTGACAAGGATTTATTATATATAGGTGATTTGAAAGAGTTAAAAGAAATCAAAATTTGTGACTCAATGATAGAAATAGGAGCAGCTTGTACTTATTCAAAGCTTTTAAAAGAAAAAGAAATTCCTAATGTTTTGAAAGAAGCTATTAAAGAAATAGCATCGCCAGCTATAAGAAATAAGGGAACTATAGGCGGAAACATCTGTAATGCATCACCAGCTGGAGATACACTACCTATTTTATATGCATTAGATGCAAAGCTGAAGCTAACTAACATAAGTATATCAAGAGAAATTAATATAGAAGATTTTATACTTGGTCCAAGAAAAATTACTCTTAAAAAAGATGAAATTTTAGAAAGTATAATCATACCAAAATCAAAAATAAACATTACTTACTATGAAAAAGTAGGAGCTAGGAAAGCCTCAGCTATCTCAAAATTATCCGTTGTTGCTCTTGCAGATATTGAAAATGAAAAGATTAATGATATTAGAATAGCCTTAGGTGCAGTAGGTACAACAGTTGTTAGAAGAAAAGAAATAGAAAATATTATAATAGGAACAGATTTAAAAGATATAAAAAATAAAATTGAAATTATAAAAAAAGCTTATTCAGAAAAGATAACGCCTATTAATGATCAAAGATCAACAGCAATCTATAGAAAAACAGTAGCTTTAAAACTTATAGAATATTTTTTAATCTCAAAATTACCAGCTATTCATTAAGGGACAATCAAAAAAATAACAAGTCAATCTGCCAGACTATTTGGACATGTTATTTATTTTCATGCCCATAAAGCTATATTGGAGGGATATAAGAGTGTCAAAATTAATAAGACTAACAGTAAATGGTGTAAACCTAGGTAAAGAGATTGATAAAGACTATTCGCTTTTAAAATACTTGAGAGATGAATTAAGTCTTATGGGAACAAAAAATGGTTGTGGAAAAGGTCATTGTGGAGCTTGCATGGTAATAATTAATGGTGAAGCTAAGCGTTCATGCCTTGTTAAAATGAGTAGATTAGACAAATCAAATATAGAAACTATTGAAGGATTATCTTATGGAGACAATCTTCATTATATACAAAAAGCCTATATAGATGAAGGAGCAGTGCAATGTGGCTTTTGTACACCAGGAATGATAATGTCAACAAAAGCATTGTTAGATAAGGTTGAAAATCCAACACAAGAAGAAATTAAAGAAGCATTAAAAGACAATATGTGTAGATGTACTGGATATACAAGCATAGTAAGAGCTGTACAAAGAGCAGTAAGGTATAAAAAACATTATGAAGATAATGGATACATCATAAAAGGCAGTAATTATATAGGTGTACCAGTGCCTAAGATAGATGGTGTAAAAAAGGTAAAAGGAGAACCCATTTTTGCAGCAGATTATACAGTAGAGAATATGTTACATGGTAAATTATTATTTTCTAAACATGCTCATGCAAAGATTAAAAAAATAGATATTTCAAAAGCAGAAAAATCAAGTGGAGTTAAGCTGGTTTTAACAGGTAAAGATATCCCAGGAAGAAATTCCTTTGGATTATTTGTTCCAGAACAACCTGTAATTAGTGAAGATGAAGTTAAATATTTAGGTGCAGTTGTAGCAGCTGTATTTGCAGATTCTGAGGAAGAAGCAGAAAAAGCTAGGGATTTAATAGAAGTTGAATATGAGGTTTTGCCAGCCATATTATCTCCAATAGAGGCTTTTAAGGATAATTCTCTTGTGATCCATGAATGTAAGAAAAATAATATAGTTCATGAGGTTCATGTAAGAAAAGGAGATATAGAAGAAGCCTTTAAAAAGGCTGATGTTATAGTAGAGGATTATTATTATACTCCAGCAATAGAACATGGATATTTAGAAACTGAAAGCTGTTTAGCTATTCCTAGTGAAGATGGAGGAGTGACTGTTTACTCAGGTAGTCAAGGCTCAGTAGGTTTTCAAGAGGCCATTTCAGCTAGTTTAGGGGTGCCTATGGAACAGGTAAGAGTTATTTATACCCCTTGTGGTGGTGGCTTTGGTGGAAAAGAAGAACCAACGGTGCAGATTCATGCATCTATTGCAGCAGTTAAAACAAATAGACCAGTAAAAATAATTTTATCAAGGGAAGAATCTATTAGAACAAGTACCAAGAGACATCCTATGCATATATGGATGAAACATGGTGCTACTAAAGATGGTAAGATATTAGCAGTCAAATCAGAAGTAATAGGGGACGCAGGAGCATATGAATCAGCCACAAAACCAGTTATATTTAGATCAGCAGTAACAGCAACAGGTCCTTATGTAGTAGATAATTTTCAAGCTGACTCCTATGGAGTATGTACACATAACAATCCTAATGGGGCCTTTAGAGGTTTTGGAAGTACTCAAGCAAGTTTTGCCTGTGAAATTCAAATGGATAAGATAGCTAGAAAATTAAATATGAATCCTGCAGAACTTAGAAAAATTAATGGTTATGCCTCAGGAAAGAGAACTGGAACAGGACAACTTTTAGGAGAAGGTGTTGGATATTTAAATACATTAAAAGTAGTTAAAGATGCATTATATAAGGAAAAAGATAAATTTAAACCATCTTCATATACTAAAAAAATAGGAATAGGAATAGCTAGTTCCTATAAAAATGTCGGTATTGGTACAGGTCTTTTAGATAAAGCTGGAGCTATAGTTGAAGTTATGGAATATGGAAAGATTCAAGTTAGAATGGGAGCAACTGATATGGGACAAGGTTGCGATACCATCTGTGCTCAAATTGCAGCAACAGTCCTAGATATACCTTATGAACTTTTTGAAGTAATAGCATGTGATACAAAAACTTGTCCAGATGGAGGTATGACTACAGCTTCAAGACAAACTTATGTAACAGGAAATGCTGTAAGAGTTGCAGCAGAAGCTGTGAGGCCAAAGCTTAAAGCGTATTTGGGTTTATTATCAAATAATGAAGAAAAAATTACACAAGATACTCTTAAAAAAGTTTATTTATTAAGTAAAGAAAATAATGATTACTTAAGAGAAGAAAGGGATTATATTCCACCTAAAACCTTTGCTCATAGAACCTGTGCAGATTTAAAGCCTAGTATGAAGGAAGAAGAATTAAAAATTCATTATGCATATTGTTTTGCAAGTGCAGGAGTTATCGTAGAAGTTGATACTTTAACAGGTGAAACAAAGGTATTAAAGGTATTTGCAGCTCAAGATGTAGGAAAAGCCATAAACCCACAAAATGTAAAAGGACAAATAGAAGGAGCAGTATTGATGGGAATGGGACTTGCTCTTTCAGAAGAATTCTTAGAAACAGATAGCAAAATACTTACTGATAATTTAAATAGAATTGGAATACCTAAAATTAAATCCACACCAGAAATAGAAGCCTTTGTTGTAGAGGTAGGTGAGCCAGAAGGTCCTTTTGGAGCAAAGGGAATGGGAGAAGTTGGACTAAATCCAATAGCACCAGCTATATCAAATGCAATTTTTGATGCAGTTGGAGTAAGAATGCAACAGCTCCCAATGAAAAAAGAAAAGGTATTAAAAGCCATTCAAGAGCTTAAAAGAAGGTGATGCTATGAAAAAAAAGTTTTATAATAATCTATTCAACAAGTTAAAAGAAAAAGGACAATTAAATGTAATCACAATAGTTAAAGGAAGTTATAAAGGAACAAGTCTAATTGGAGAAAAGTGTTTAAAAAGTGAAGATGAAATTCTTGATGTATTCTGGAGAGATATATTAAAAAAAATAAATTTTTCTAATGGGTCTACCCTGTTAAAAGTTAATGATAATCTTGAAGTGTTTATAGAATTTGTTTCATCAAAGCCTGATTTAGTTATATGTGGAGGCGGGCATATAGCACTACCTTTATGTCAATTAGGAAGGATGGTTGAATTTAAAACAACCATAATAGATGACAGAGAAGAATTTGCCAATATTTCAAGGTTTCCTATGGCAGATAGGGTTATATGTAAAGATTTTTCTAAAGCAATTGATGAGATAAAACCAAATAGAAGCACATATTTTGTTATTATCACTAGAGGTCATAAAGATGATAGAAAATGTTTAGAAACCATTCTAAAGAATAATTTCTTCTATGTAGGGATGATAGGAAGTAAGGGAAAGATTTCATATATTATAAATAACTTACTTGAAAATGGTTTTAGTAAAGAAGAGATAAGTAAACTTCATAGTCCAATTGGATTAAACATTGGTGCACAAACTCCAGAAGAAATTGCAGTAAGCATAATAGGGGAAATAATATTAGAAAAAAATCAAAAAGAAGCAAGCATTATAGAAGAAAATATTTTAAATTCAATTTGTAATAGAAAAGAGCCAATGATACTTGCAACTATAATAGATAAACATGGTTCTTGTCCAAGAGGTGTTGGAACAAAAATGCTTATATATGAGAATACAGAGTTTGTAGGCACTGTAGGTGGTGGAAGTATAGAAAATGCAGTATATGAGAAAGCATTAGAATTAATAAAAAATAGAAAATCTTCTGTAGAAGTTTATGATCTTTCAAATTCAGAGGCTTCAAACCTTGGAATGGTATGTGGTGGAAGTTTAAAAGTATTATTTGAATTTATAGAATAAATTAAAGACACTCAGTTGGGGAAAGTGTTTTTTCAATATAGAATCTAAAAATAAATAATTATACAAGTAGGGGGCTTATTATGTTAGAAAATGAATTAGTTAAAAAAGATAAAGTAAATGAAATGCTTCCAGTAGGCAAACTTGCAGTTTTAGGGTTACAACATGTACTTGCAATGTATGCAGGAGCAGTTTCAGTGCCATTAATTATTGGAGGAGCTGTAGGACTAACAAAAGAGCAACTAGCACTTTTAGTAGCAGCTGATTTATTTACATGTGGTTTAGCTACACTTTTACAAGCAATTGGGATTGGGCCTTATGTTGGTATAAAGTTACCTGCCATTTTAGGATGTACATTTGCAGCAGTAGGGCCACTGACTCTTATAGGAAAAAGTCTTGGTATAGAAACAGCTTATGGTTCAATTATAGTAGCAGCTATTATAGTTATAGTAATTGCACCTTTTTATGGAAAACTCTTAAGGTTTTTCCCAACTGTTGTTACAGGAACTGTTATAACTATGATAGGACTTTCTTTAATAAATGTAGGTGTTACAAGTATAGGTGGTGGTTCAGGGTCAGAAGATTTTGGAAGTGTAAAAAATTTAGTCTTAGCTGGATTTGTAATGATAGTTATACTCATATCAAATAAATTTTTAAAGGGCTTCTTTCAAGCTATATCTGTATTAAATGGTATAGTTCTAGGAACTATATTAGCATCATTTATGGGAAAGGTAGACTTTTCAACTATAGATACTGCCAAATGGATAAGTCCAATACATCCTTTTAATTTTGGAATACCTAAATTTGATATAGGATCTATAGTGATGATGACCTTTGTTATGTTAACAGTAATGATTGAATCAACAGGTACATTTTTAGGTATAGCTAGGGTTTGTGAAGTGGATATCAAAGAAAAAGACATAGTAAAAGGATTAAGAGCAGAAGGGATAGCCACAATTTTGGGAGGAATATTTAATTCTTTTCCATATACAACTTTCAATCAAAATCTAGGACTTTTAGCATTAAGTAAGGTAAAAAGTCGTTTTGTTGTAGTAGCTTCTAGTATAATTCTTATTGCCCTTGGATTGATTCCTAAATTTGCAGCACTAGCTACAATAATTCCTCAACCAGTTATAGGAGGAGCCACTACAATAATGTTTGCCATGGTTGCAGTTGCAGGTATTCAAATGTTATCTTCTGTAGATTTCAATAAGAGCTCAAATATGCTTGTGGTTGCATGTTCAATTGGATTAGGATTAGGGATAACATCAGTTCCAGATTTATTAAACAATGTACCAAGCATGATTAGGTCTATTTTTAGTAGTGGAATAGTAACTTCTTCTGTAGTTGCAGTAATACTCAATGCTTTCTTAAATGATAAAGGAAAACAAAAGAAAGATGAAATAAATTATGTAGAATATGGATTAGATAAGAATTCTAGTTTATAATTAGTTTAAATATAATAACTCAGATTTGGAGGAATAAAAATGTTAAAAGTAACAAATACAGATAAGGCTCCTGCAGCTATAGGACCTTATTCTCAAGCTATAAGCTTTGGAAATTTATTATTTACATCAGGACAAATCCCTTTAGATCCATCAACTGGAGAAGTGGTAGGAACAAATATTGAAGAGCAAGCTCTACAAGTTATGAAAAATATTTCAGCTATATTAGAGGCTAATGAGGTGGATTTTAAAAATGTTATAAAAACAACTTGCTTTATTGCAAATATGAGTGATTTTGCTAAATTTAATGAAGTTTATGCTAAATTCTTTGTAAGTAATCCAGCACGTTCTTGTGTAGCTGTTAAAGAACTTCCTAAAGGAGTTTTATGTGAAGTTGAAGCAATATGTGCTAAAAATCTGTAAACATATAAAAACAAAGGGAGCTTGGTATCCGGCGAAAGACAACCCAAGCTCCCCAATTAGCACTATTGTACCAACTGCATAGTAATATTAACATATATATATATATTAAACAAGTACCATTTATAAATGTAAACGAATATCTTTGTAAAATTTATATTTTAATAATTTTATTTAGTTTTTTTTATTAATATGTTTAAAAAACATAAAATTATCTCTAAGGTTGAAAAATATTTATACGATAATAAAAACAATAATAATATAACAAGATGAAAAATGACGAAAGGTTGAGATGAAATGGAGACATTTAAATTTTCAAATGTAGAAGAAACAATAAGTTACCTTAATAAAAACAGCTCATATGGACATGTTGTATTTTGTGATCCCGAAAAAGTTAAACAAATATCATCAGCCGTTACAGGTAATGTAGTATTGTGTTCTACCTCAGGAGAATATACAAGTGAAGGATTTGAAAAACATGTATGTACAGGCTTTCAATTTGATTTAAAGGAAGTTGAAATAGTTGAAATTAGTTATCCACCAATAAAAAGTTTAGAATCTCTAAAAAGAGCTTATGAAAAAGTAAAGAATAATGAAAATGCTTTTGCACTATTACTTTGTGATGGATTGTCAGGGGCAGAAGAAAGTATTATGACAACATTCTTTTTTGCAAGAGATAACTTTAAGATAATTGGGGGGAGTGCTGGAGACTATACCGAGTTTAAAGAAACTTTTATCTATCATGGAAATAGAAAAGTACACAGTATAGCTTTATTTTTCAATAGTAAGAAGAGAACTCAAATAATTAAAGAAAATATTTATAAGCCAACTGGAACTAAACTATTAGTAACAGAAGCTGATTCTGTAAATAGGATTGTTAAATCATTTAATAATAACCCTGCAAGCACAGAATATGCAAGAGCGCTTGGAATAGCAGAAAGTGAGTTACCTAAATATTTTATGAATAATCCATTAGGGAAGGTATCTAAAGATAATATATACATATCATCTCCTATGAAAGTAAATAGTGATAAATCAATAACCTTTTATTGCCAAATATTAACCAATACTTTTGTTGAAGTTCTGGAACCTACAGATACCTTAAGTATGATTAAACATACTCTTAATGAAGTAAAATTTAAGCCTAATTTTACTTTAGCTTTGAATTGCATATTAAGAAGCTTAAAGTTTCAAGATGAATCATTATGGAAAAGTATAGATAATGAATTATTAAATTTCTGCAAAAATACTACAGGATTTATTTGTTATGGAGAACAATATTATAAAGCTCATTTAAATCAAACTATGGTACTTTTAGTAACAGAATAATACAAGGAGGCGTTAATTTGTTTAACTTAAGAAAGAAAAAAGAGATAGAAATTTTTAAGGAAGCAGTCACTGAAGAAGTACAAACAGGTAAAGAGAAATTTAAATATGTTGATGAAGTTTTTGTTTTATCTAATGAAATAGATAAAAATGTTAATGCTCTTTTTAATGAAGAAGGTGATATGACTTTTGGACTTAAGAAGCTTCTTGAAGGAAATGAATATACTACAAATCAAATTCAAGAAGTTGAAAAGTATTTGCACACAGTATCAGATAATACAGATAACATAGAAGGTTTTGTTGAAGAAGTATTTGAAAGAATAAAAATATCATTAGACAAAGTTGAAGGTGCAGGAAAAGAAATTAACAATTTAGCAGTTAATATGAATTCTGTTAATACTATATTTAATGATATAGTTAGCAGTTTTGGAGATCTACAAGAAGAATATATGAACATAAATAAGATAGCTAGTCTCATTACAGATATTGCCAGTCAAACTAACTTATTAGCTTTAAATGCATCTATAGAAGCAGCAAGAGCTGGCGAAGCAGGTAAGGGATTTGCAGTTGTTGCCAACGAAATAAAAAATCTATCCGAAAGTACACAAAATAGTGTGAAAAGCATAATAGAATCAAATAATAATATGACAAAGATCATAGATTTATTAAGCAATAAATCTAATGAAGGTTCAAGTGTAGTTGAAGATACAATGAATGGAATTAAAAATTCTGAAAGTCAATTAAAGCGTATAATAGATGCGGAAAAAGAAGTTGCTACTAGCATGGAAAAGGTAAAAAAATCTCAAATAGAAAATAAAGAAAATGTTGAATCTATAACAAAAAATTTAACTAATGTTGTTGAAAAGTCAGTTAGAGATAATGATGATCTTGAAGAATTAATTTATAGTGTACAAGCAAAATCTGATTATTATTTACATGTTTTAAATCATCTAAATCAAATAAAGATACTTAGAGAAGAATATGATAAAAATAAGTAATACTATCTTTAACTAATATATAACATTAATTTTTATTGTTTATTATGTTAAATATAAGTATAATAAAGCTTGTATATTTAATCACAAGTAAATAATAGAGGTATTTAACATATGAATAAATTTAAAAAGGTTTATATAGAAATTACAAATATATGTAATCTTAGTTGTAGTTTTTGTCCAAAGACAAATAGAGTTAAAAAATTTTTAAGTATAGAAGAATTTAAAATGATACTTAATGAGATAAAGCCATATACAAAATTTATATATTTTCACTTAATGGGAGAACCTTTGCTTAACCCAAATCTTGAAGAGTTTTTAAAACTATCCTATGAAGAAGGTTTTAAAGTTAATATAACTACAAATGGAACATTAATTCCTAAAGTATATGATATTTTACTAAAATCTAAAGGGTTAAGACAAGTTAATATTTCATTACATAGTTTCGAAGCAAATGATAAAGAAGTATCTTTTAATGAATACTTTAAGGGAATACTTGAATTTATAAAGGAAGCTAATATGAATACAGATATAATCTGTTCTATGAGACTTTGGAATATGGATAGTAGTATTTTAAGTATAAAGGGAGAAAATAATCTAAACATAGATATAATAGAAAAAATAAGCCAAGAACTTGGATATACAGGCGATTTAAAAGAAAATCTTTATAGAGATAATAAAGTTAAAATTAAAGATAGAGTATATCTAAATGGGGCAGAGAAGTTTCAGTGGCCTAACATGCATGCTGAATTCTTTGGAGATATAGGTTTTTGCCATGGATTAAGAGATCATTTTGGAATATTAGTAGATGGCACAGTAGTTCCTTGTTGTTTAGATGGTGAAGGGCATATCCCTCTTGGAAATATATATAGTAAAACATTAAAAGATATTCTAGAATGTGATAGAGCTAGAAAGATTTATGATGGGTTTTCTGGACGTAAAAGAGTTGAAGAACTTTGTATGAGATGCGGATATAGTGAAATCTTTAAGTGATTTAAAAAAGTGGCTAAGCCGCTTTTTTAAATTATATTGAAATGTTTTAAAGCATATTCAATTCCATCATCCCCAATGTCTTTAGTAACAAAAGAAACGAAATCAAATAATATCGGATTACTGTTTCCCATAGCAATGCTATTTTTTACATATTTAAGCATGGATAAGTCATTTGTGCTATCTCCAATTGCATATGTGTTTTCAAAAGGAAGATTTAAGTACTTGATTATATATTCAATACCTGATGATTTAGAAAAACCTAAAGGCACAAGTTCGTAAAAATCCTTTCCTCTATGTATAAATTCAAAAACATCACTATATTTCTTGTTAAACTCTTCAAAATTACTATCATCTCTTGTCCAAATTGTTAATTTATCAAAATTTATTTCAGGTGAATTCCATGTTTCGCCATTATATAAATGCTCTTCTATATGGCGCTTTTTTATTCTCATTAATTCTTTAGAATTTATATTTGAATCTTCGTCATAATATAGACCATTTTCTCCTTCTAGAATTGCATCTATTTTACACTCTTTAAGGTCATTAACCACATCTTTAGATAATTTGTTACCCAATTGTTTTGAAAACAGGACTTTATCTGCATATTCAATATAAGTACCACATCCACATATATAGCCATCAAATTTTATGTCTTTAATAAAAGTGTCTATACTCACTATTGGTCTACCAGTATTAATAAATGCTAAGTGTCCATTTTCTTGAGCTTTTCTTATTGCTCTTTTTGTACTCTCTGGAATAACAAGAGTTTTTTCCGTTAGAATTGTTCCATCAATATCAAAAAAAATAATTTTGGGCTTCATTTTATTCTCCTTTAAGCTTGTCTATAGTTTTTTATAGTTAATTTTAAATTATATTATCATTATATCTGAATTGTTAATATACATACAACTATAATATATGATACATAAAATATAATGTTTGATAAAGAGTTTTTGTAAAAGCAGTATTTTTTGCACTATACAATATCTTTTCTTCATGAGTAACTTTATTTTAGGGCAAAATAAGGATATAATAGCATATAGAGATAAAAACACAGTTCTGTTGGTAGTCAGAACCTATTTCATATAGCAGTAACCTGCCTCCTGAGGTTGTCCTTTCTCTGTAATTTAAATTTACAGGAGGATTTGATTATGATGCCAATAATTAAATTAACAGTTTTATTTAGTAATCCTTTTTGGATTGGAATCTTTGAAGTAGAGGATGGTAATGAATTTCAAGTATGTAAAGTAACTTTTGGTTCAGAGCCAAAGGATTATGAAATATATGAATTTATATTAAAAAAGTTATATTCATTAAACTTTACTTCCTCTATTTTAATTGATGATGTGAAAATAATTAAAAAAAAGAAAAATCCTAAAAGAATTATGAGAGAGATAAAAAAATCTACATGTGAAAAAGGAATAGGAACTAAGGCACAAGAAGCTTTAAAATTGCAATACGAAAATAATAAAGAATTATGCAAGAAAAAAACAAAAGAACTAAGAGAATTAGATAAAGAAAGAAAGTATTATCTAAAACAAAGAAAAAAACTTGAAAAGCATAAAGGTCATTAATTAGACAAAAAGTGCTGGTTCTATAATAGGGCAGCACTTTTTTAGCAAATAAGCAAAAGGCAGGTGTGCGAAAAATGATTTTAAAAAAAGGAGATAAAATAGGTATTGTTGGATGCTCAAATGCACAGTCTTTATTAAATAAGCCAAAGATTGAAGAATTGTTAAAGGTACTTAAAGATATAGGATTGATTCCTATTTTTAGTGAATACATATATGAAAAATACTCCATATTTAGCGGAAGTCCAGAAGATAGAGCAAAAGCATTACTTAAGTTTTATTCTGATACTGAAATTAAAGTTATCTTTGATATTTCAGGTGGAGATCTTGCAAATGAAGTATTAGAATATATAGACTTTGATTTAATTAGAGAAAATCCTAAACCTTTCTTTGGGTATAGTGATTTAACTACTATAATAAATGCAATATATACTAAGACTGAATCTATATCATATTTGTATCAAATAAGAAATTTAATATATGATAATAAAGATGTTCAAAAAGAAAGAGTTATAAATTCTTTACTTAATGAAAAAAATGATTTGTTTGATATTAAGTATTCATTTATACAAAATAATAAAATGGAGGGAGTTTTAGTTGGTGGAAATTTAAGATGTTTTCTAAAGTTAGCAGGAACACCGTACTTTCCTAAATTAGAAAACAAAATATTGTTTTTAGAATCACTTGGAGGAGAAGTTGGTCTTATTTCCACTCTATTTAGGCAGTTAAAACATATTGGAGTATTCTCAAAAATAAATGGAGTTTTACTTGGAAATTTTACAAAAATGGAAGAGGATAATTTAAAACCTACAGTAGAGGATATCCTTAAAAATGTAATAAATAATGAAAATATGCCTATTGCAAAAACAAAAGAAATAGGTCATGGAAGTGATTCAAAATGTATTGCAATAGGTAAATTTATATCATTATAGAAGTTATATTAAACATAGTTAGATGAAATTTATAATATTATATTTGAGGTGAATTAAATGATAGATTTAACGCTTTTAGGTTGTGGTGGAGGAATGCCTACTCCAAATAGGTATTTATCATCATTATTAATTAATTATAAAGGAAGAAAAATGCTTATTGATTGTGGAGAAGGAACACAAGTTTCAATGAAAATAGCTAATACAGGCTTTAAAAATATAGATATTATTTGTATTACACATATTCATGGAGATCATATAGTAGGTCTTCCTGGACTTTTAGGTACTATAGGTAATAGTGGTAGAATAGAACCCATTACAATTATAGGGCCAGAGGGTATAACTGAAGCTGTAGAAGGACTTAGAGTTATTGCAAGGTATCTTCCTTATGAAGTAAATGTTATTGAAAATCCAAAAGAAGATTTGAACATTATAAATGATGAAATTAAAATTTCTACATTGGAGGTTGATCATTCATCTCCATGTATAGGTTATAGTTTTTACTTTAAAAGGGCTGCTAAATTTGATGTGGAAAAGGCAACAAAAAATAATATACCTAAAAATTTATGGGGGAAACTTCAAAAATCTAATAAAGAGATTATTGAAAATGGAATTACTTATTCACAATCTATGGTGATGGGAGAACAGAGAAAAGGTATTAAATTAAGCTTTATAACAGATACAAGGCCAATTAATACAATCCCTGAATTTATTAAAGATAGTGATTTGCTTATAAGTGAAGGAACATATGGTGATGATTTAGATATAGAAAAAGCAATAAAAAATAAGCATATGACTTTTAGGGAAGCTGCAACGTTAGCTAAAGAATCTCAAGTAAAAAAACTTGTTTTAACACATTTTGGCACAGCATTGGAAGATCCAGAATACTTTATAAATAATGCTAAAGAGATTTTTGAAAATACTGTAGCTGGTGAAGATAGGATGGCTTTTGAACTAAAATTTGATGAAGAATAGGAGAGGTACTAAATGATGATAAAAGCATTAGATGTTGCTGATAAATTAGGATTATATTTAAAGATTGTAACAACCACTTCATCTTTTGAAAATTATAATAGCTTTTTTAATATATACACTGATATGGAAGAACCTTGTAGAAGAGTAGCTGTTTTGACTCCTTATAAAGATTTAGAAGAAGTTACAGAAGTGGATTTAAGTAAACCAATTGAAAAGCTTAAAATAATTGATAATAATTTATGGATAGAAGAATATCCTCTAACAGTTAACCCAAAAACAATTAAATTAGAAGATATATACATACCAGAAGAAACATGTGATGTGATAAAAAAATCAATAAAATTTTAAGTATTTAGTTGTTAATATTAAATTATAACCATATCAGAAATTTTTGATATGGTTTTTTGCATTAATATTCAATAATAAATTACATTTTTTGTCGTAAAAGAAAAAAATCATTGCATTCATCACTTTAGTGTGGTAAAGTATTAAAAGAATGATAAATAAACATTACTAAAGGAGTGGCAATAATGAATTTGAAAAAGTTATTAAAAAAAGGCTTAGTTATAACAATGATTGGAACACTAGCTATAAGTATGGTTGCTTGTGGTAGTGATAAAAATAAAACAAACACTCTAAATAAGGATGAAATAGTTTTAGGGTTTGATGATACCTTTGTACCAATGGGATTTAAAGGTGATGATAGCAATTATACTGGTTTTGATATAGAATTATCTGAAGCTGTAGCTAAAAAGTTAAATAAAAAAATTACATTTCAACCAATTGATTGGACTATGAAAGAATCAGAACTTAAGAATGGAAATATAGATTTAATTTGGAATGGATATTCTGTTACAGATGATAGAAAGAAAGAAGTGGATTTTTCAAAATCATACTTAAAAAATAGACAAGTAATAATAACTCTAGCAGATTCAACTATAAATTCTAAAGATGATTTAAAAGGGAAGAAAGTTGCTGCTCAAGATCAATCAAGTGCTGTTGATGCAATAGGTAATTACAAAGATAACTTTAAAGAGTTAATTACATTTTCAACAAATGATGAAGCTTTAAGAGATTTAGAAGCAGGAAGAAGTGATGCAGTAGTTGCTGATGAAATTCTTTCAAGGTATTATTTAAAGCTTAAAGGTGAAACTAAATACAAAGTATTAAGTGATGACTTTGGTAGTGAAGAATATGCTGTAGGTATCAGAAAAGATGATAAGGAATTTGTTGATACATTTAACAAAGCTTATGATGAAGTTGTAGCAGATGGAACTGCTTCAGAAATCTCTAAAAAATGGTTTGGAGAAGATATTATTTTAAAGTAATTTGAAGATATGGGAAGGGGGATATCCCTAAATGGACATGATAAAAGAATTAATGCCACAATTATTACAAGGTTTAGAAATGACATTGGCAGTATTTGTATTAACTTTAATACTTTCAATACCTCTTGGGATAGTTGTTGCATTAGGAAGAATTTCGAAAATCAAAATAATTAAAAATATAACTGGAGTATATGTTTTGATTATGAGAGGAACACCTCTATTATTACAATTAGTATTTATATTCTTTGGGTTACCTATATTAAACATTAGTATTGATAGATTTCCTGCAGCTTTATTAGCATTTGTACTTAATTATGCTGCATATTTTGGTGAAATCTTTAGAGCAGGAATTCTTTCAATAGATAAAGGGCAGTATGAAGGTGCAGAAGTATTAGGTTTATCTTCTAAAGATACTTTTTTAAGAATAATATTACCTCAAGCTTTCAAAAGAATTTTACCACCTGTAGTTAATGAAATAATAACCTTGGTTAAAGATACATCTTTAGTATACGTAGTTGGATTAGATGAATTATTAAAAATAGCCAAAGCAGCATCTAATAAACTTTCATCACTAGTACCCTTAGTTATAGTTGGTATAATATATCTATTACTTATAGCAATACTAACAAAAGTACTTTCTAGAGTAGAAGAAAAATATAATTATTATGAATAGGTGGTAAGACATGTTAAAAATAACTGGACTAAAAAAAAGTTTTAAAAAAACAGAAGTTTTAAAAGGGATTAACCTTACTATAAACCATGGAGAAACTCTTGTTATAGTTGGACCATCTGGTGGAGGAAAAACAACACTATTAAGATGTGTTAATGCTTTAGAAAAAGCTGATGGTGGTACTATAGAAATAAATGGCAAGACTCTTTGTGATAATGGTAAGTATGCAGATAAAAACGGTTTGAAGGATATAAGGAAAGATGTTGGATTAGTATTTCAAGGGTATAATTTATTTCCTCATATGAATGTTTTAGAAAATCTAATAGAAGCTCCTCAAAGGGTTTTTGGAGTATCAAAAGAAGATGCAACTAAAAAAGCAAGGGAAATATTAGGATTCTTAGGATTAAGAGATAAAGAAACTAACTATCCCTTTGAATTATCAGGAGGTCAAAAGCAAAGAGTTGCAATAGCAAGAGCATTGACCTTAGAGCCAAAACTTATGTGTTTTGATGAACCAACATCAGCTTTAGACCCTAGTTTAACTGATGAAGTTGCCAATATAATAAAAAGCCTAAATAATAAAGGTATGTCTAATCTTATTATAACTCATGATATGGATTTTGCTAAAAAAGTAGCAGATAGAATTTTTTCTATGGATAAAGGACTATTAAAAGAAGGCCTTATTTTTGAAGAAAACATTAATTAACTAAAAATATAAATGATTAAAACTTAATTTATTAAAGAGGTATTTAGTTTATAGATATACCTCTTTTTTTATATGAGAATTTACTGCCTTGAAGTAAATATAAAAATTTAATATACTAAAACTATAAAAATTACATTATACATATAAAAATAAATTTTTATAATCAGGGGGAACAATGGAAATTTATATTTTTAATATAGAAAAAATAAATAAAACATTTGATTTTGAAAAGTTTTATAACTATGTTGATAAAGAAAAAAGAGAAAAGGTAATTAAGTTTAGAAGAGATGAAGATAAAATTCGGTCACTATTAGGCGATGTTTTAGCAAGAATTTTGATTTGTAAATTTTTAAAATGCAAGAACAAAGATATTAAATATAAATATAACGAGTATGGTAAGCCATATATAGATGAAAATGTAGAATTTAATATTTCACACTCAGGAAATTATGTTGTTGTGGCAATAGATAATGCCCCTTTGGGTATAGATATAGAAGAGATGAAAGAAATAGAATTTGAAGGAATAGCTAAAGGATACTATAATGAAAGCGAGTATAATTGGATAATTAATCACAATAAATCTGAGCAAATGAAATGTTTCTATAAAATATGGACATTAAAAGAAAGTTATGTGAAATATGTAGGCAAAGGATTGAGTATAAATTTTAATTCTTTCAAATTTAATATAGCTCAGGATAATAAATTTAATATAGATAATACGAAAAATGACATTCAATTATATTTTAAAAATTATAATATTTTGGACAAGTATCAATTATCAGTATGTTCTAAAAAAGATGAATTTATATTTAAAGATATGGAATATAATTCATTAATAAAATATATGAAAGATTATGATGATTAAATATTTGTTTTTTAGATACTAAAAAGATTTATATGTCTTTTTAGTATCTAAAATTTATCTAAGGGATTAAACGTGTTCTATCTCTAGGAATAAGGCTAGCTTCTCGTATATTTTTTAATCCTAAAACTTGACAGGTGATTCTCTCTAACCCTATAGCTAATCCACCATGTGGAGGCATTCCATATTTGAAATTTTCAGTATAACTTCTATAGTTGTCTGGATTTAAGCCTTTATATTTAATATTGTCAATTAACATGTCATAATCATGAATTCTTTGTCCACCTGTAGTTATTTCAATACCCTTGAAAAGTAAATCAAAACTATTAGTTTGAAATTTCCCATTTGGCATAGTATACATAGGTCTCTTACTTCTAGGATAATGGGTTAAAAATATAAAATCACTATTAAATTTCTCTTTTGCATATTTACATATAAGTTTTTCACCTTCAGGATCTAAATCACCTTCAGGGTTACTTTTCCCATACTCCATATTTACAATTTTTATAGCTTCATCTAGTTCAATTCTTGGAATATTATTTATTTTAGGAATTTGTACCTGAAAATTATTTAAAATTCTCTTACCTTCTTTATTTATTTTGTCTAAAATATATTTTAATAACTCTTCTTCTAAATCCATCAATTCACTTTCATCATCTATAAATCCTATTTCCAAATCCATGCTTATATATTCATTTAGGTGTCTTGAAGTATTATGTTCCTCTGCTCGATAAACATGCCCAATTTCAAAAACTCTCTCAAATCCAGCACCAACCATAATTTGTTTATAGAATTGTGGACTTTGACAAAGATAAGCATCATTTTCAAAGTATTTCAGTTTAAATATTTCGGAGCCACCTTCAGCACCTTCTTTAACAATTTTAGGTGTAGATATTTCTGTAAAACCTTTATTATTTAGAAATTCTCTAAAGCCATTAGAAATTATATTTTGAATCTTAAAGATACTATTTATTTTTTCATGTCTTAAACTTAGCATCCTATTATTTAACATAGTATCTAAGGTAACATCTAAATCTTTTTTATTAATTTCAATAGGTAGTGGAGTAGTAGCTTGACTTATTAAGCTAAATCTTTCCACATTTATTTCATAAGGATTTAAATCATTTCTATTTAATACTATTGTACCAACAATTTCAACTGAAGATTCAAGTGAAATGCTTAGATTTAAGATTTTATTATCTATAACACATTGAATTAGTCCTGATCTATCTCTTAGAATTAAAAATGTCACTGATTTTAATCGTCTTATACTAGCAATCCATCCCTTAATTAGAACTTGTTCATTTATATAATTATTTAAATTATTAATCATTATTCTTTGCATAGAACACACTCCTTATATTTAATAAATAATAAAACCCCTTAAGGTATGTTACTAACTTAAGGGGCGAATATATTTCGCGGTACCACCCTTTTTAACTTATGATTAAACCTTTAAAATATGATACAAATATAAAATTGGCCACTTTTATATAAAAAAAGCTTTCACTTCATATAGAAGTGAAAGCTAATACTTCACGGTACCATTCTATTTTAACAAAAGTTTAAACTTAAGTTATCTCTAATCCTTATAACGGAGGAATCCGGCTTAACCTACTAATATTTTCAGATAAGCTTCTCCAGGATGTCTTCAATATAACTTTTCTCATAGAGCTTACACCACCCTCTACTCGCTTAAGATACTAAGATAATATTTACTATTCCCTTCAAAGAATTTACAAATATCATATACCTTAAATTAATATTTGTCAATAATAAAAATTAAAGGAATTTGGGGATTGTATAACACATTTTACGACATATCCATTGAAAAAAGCGTATTTTCAAATATAATCAAGGGGAGAATTGGAGGAAAATGAAAGGGGGAACTTTTGTGAATTTAAAACAAAAAGGTAAAATGTCAATATTTATGGCATGTACTATGGCTCTAAGTTTAGTACCAAATTCAATAATTGCTAGTGCAAGTACTGATGAAAATATTATTTATGAAAATGATTTTGAAAATGGAAAAGTACCTGATGAAGTTTCAGGTGTAATTACAAAAGATGATGTTTCTGTTGTATCTATCAATAATGGTAATAGTGCATTAAAATTCAAATCTAAGTTTGATGGTACTGATAGATGGGAAAGCAACAAACATGAACTTGCTTTTTACAAGGATTATAAAAATAAGATATCAAAAGGTGCAACTTTACAGTTTGATATTTTGATACCTACAGATAAAAAAGAGTATAATGGACAAATTAAATATATTGGAGGATTAGGAATTCATGATACCTCAAGTGATAATTGGGGATGGGTTGGTACAAGTTATGGGGATATATACTCTAATGATTTTGTTGATTTAGGTAATGGATATTCTTCTAAAAGTGTAAAAGTAACTCTTAATGACAATGTAAACGTTGATTTATTTAAAGTAGATTTACAAATAGTATCATATAATTGTAACTATGATGGTGATATTTATATTGATAATTTGAAGTTTGTAGATAAATCTAGTCAAAATTCAGGAAAGAGTATATTAGAATGGAATTTTGAAAATGCAGATAAAGGTGTTGATGGTTGGAAGTATGAAGGGAACTGGGATTATCAAGGCAAAACTGATGTATCATATGATAATGATACTATTTCTACTGGTGCATTAAAGGTGTCACTTGATTATTCAAAAGATTCTACTTCTTCATGGAGTGAAGTAAAACTTGGTAATTATTTTAATACCTCATTTGATTTTACTGGATGCAACGCTTTAAGTTATGATTTATATTATGACCCTGATTCTATGTCTCAAGGATCTTTTATGACAAAACTTTTCATTAAGGATGCAGTTGAATCGAATTCTAATATAGATTTTGATGATTCAGAGGATGCAGGTAATGGATTAAGAAAAGTAACAGTTAAAGTTAGATTTGATTCTAAAAGTATAAATATAGGCGGATTAAGCCTAGGATTAGTTGGAGCAAAAACAGATTATAAAGGCGATGTTTACATTGATAACATAAAGTTTTTGAAAGAAGATGTGAAAGATATATATGTTGATAAAGCTACAGATATAAATCAAAATTATACTAAGGTTGATTTAAATTCTTTAAGTGTTCAAAATCAAATAAGTTTAGTAGATTCTCAAGCTACTGATACAACAGCATCATTGTATTCTTACTTATTTGCTTTAGGGAAAACAGATAAAGTGTTATATGGACATCAAAATGATACAACAACTAAGGCTGTTTTGAAAAATAGTGGAACAAATTCTGATACTAAAGATATTACAGGATCACTTCCAGGGGTTTGTGGAATTGATGCACTCTCATTTACAGGTGCAGAATTATCATTACCAACAGGTGATACTAGAGATTATGTAACAGCTACAGCTGATGTAAGTAATGATGCAGCTAAAGAGGGAGCAATAGTAACACTTTCAGCTCACATGCCAAATTTTGCCGAAGTAGTTAAGAAGAATAAGATTAATGGTAAATATGATTATTCAGGATATACTCCAAATGTTACAACTGGAGATGTTGTTTCAAGAGTAATGCCTGGTGGTGATTTAAATGAAGCATTTACTGGATATTTAGATATGATTGCTAGTTATGGTAATCAATTAGCTGAAAAAGATGTTTCTGTTTTATTTAGACCTTTCCATGAAAATAACGGAAGTTGGTTTTGGTGGGGGGCAAATTTCTGTGATGCAGAAGCTTATAAAAATTTATATAGATATACAGTAGAGTATTTACGTGATACAAAAGGAATTCATAATTTCTTGTATGTATATTCTCCTAATGGACCTTTTAATGAGAAAGATGATTATTTAGCTCGTTATCCAGGAGATGAATTTATTGATGTAATGGCTTTTGATATGTATCATGATAATCCAAAATCAGGTATTGATCCATGGTTTGATAGTTTTAAATCTACTATAAATTTAATTGATGGAATAGCAAAAGAACATAACAAGATTCCAACAGTCTCAGAAACAGGTGTTAGAGTTACAGAATCATCTGATTATGAAGTTAAGAATTGTGGGCTTCCTTCCACAGGAAACCTAAGAAAAGATTGGTTTAATGAAATAAATAATATAGTTAGCACATCTGATATGCCTTACTTTATGGTATGGGCAAATTTTGATGGACAGTCAAATTTCTTTTCACCATACATGGTAAGTACTACTCGTGGACATGAAATGATTAATGATTTCATTGATTTTTATAATGATGAAAAGTCTGTTTTTGCAAATGGAGTTGGAGATTATAAATCATTAAAAGTAAATAAAGGAGATTCATATTCATATGGATATATAACTTCTCCTGCACCTGGTAGCAGAATAATTAAACCAACAACTATTGAAGCAAAGGTTAAAAATCCAAATGGAAATGTAACTTTTAAGATTAAAAACAGTTCAGGAGATGTTGTTTCAATTATTGATGGAATAGAAAATGGTAATTTATATAAAGGTGATATCACTCAAGAAATATTAGATAAAATAGGTAAAAGGCTAGGTAGCATAGAACTTTTTATTGGAGATGAATCTAAAGGGAAAATTTCAGCATTATTTAATTTACAAGAAAAAGAAGAATCGTCTTCAGTAGTTGATGATTTTGAAGGTTATGGTGATGAAGATTTACTTCTTCAAAAAGAATGGAAAACTAATGTTGGAGCTGGTTGCTCAGTTATACCTAAGGTTACAAAAGATGGTGCTGGGAACCATGAGTTAGAGTTTAATTATAAGATTTCTACTGAAAAAGTTTCAGAAGGTTGGGCTGGTATAACTAAAGAGAAAAAAGCTGATTGGTCTAATTATAATTCATTACAATTCTGGTGTACTCCAGACGGCAAAGGACAAAAATTAGTTATTCAAATTACATCTAATGGAGAAGATTTTGAAGTGTATCTACCAGAATTTACAGAGACAACAGAAGAAAAGCTTATGACCATACCATTTAGTGAATTTAAAGGAAAGAATGGTGGCACTCTTGATTTGAATAATATAGAAAAAGTTGGTATTTGGTGTAATACTATTCCTAAAACTTCTGATGGCAGTTGGAATGTAGAATCTAAGATGTATTTTGATGATTTAAAAGCTGTTTATGTATTTAGTGACTCAGAAAAAGCACAGTTAATTAAAGATACAACAGATTTAATACAAAATGCAGCTAATCAAAAGAATGATGATTATTTAAATAAAGCTCAAGAAATATTAAATAAACTACCAGCTTCTTCAGAAAAAGATGCTTTACAAAATAGATTAAGTAATGTTAAATCAGATCTTGAAAATATCAATAAAGAACAAAGTAAACAAGCATTAGTTAAAGAAGCTTCAGAAGCTGTTGAAAAAGCATCTTTAGGTAATAGTAAGGAGGATATAAATCTAGCTCAGAAAGCTATTGATAAGCTAGCAGATGAATCTGAAAAGGCAGCTCTTCAAAATAGGCTAGATACTATAAAAGATAGAATAAAGTAACATGAAATATTAGTTAAAACAACTTAGTGTAAAAATAATCCCCTTAAGGTTCATAATTGGGGACCTTAAGAGGATTATTACTATTTAAATTCTTTTTCGAATTTTCTTTCAAATATAGAAACTTTTTCTTCATCTTCGAAGTCTTTTAAAGATGTAATTCCTATCTTTTCTAAAACATCATCGAGAGATTTACTATGTAGAGCAACTTTAATAGGGGAATCATAGGCAAACGTATCTGCTGCTTTTCTTCCTTCTTCTGGAGAAATCATCTTCTTAGGTCCACCAACACATCCACCAGGGCATCCCATTCCTTCAATAAAGTTAGCATCAATCTTTCCCTCCATAGCACTATTAAGCATTTCTTTACATTCTTTAATTCCATTTGCTTGAACTGCTTTAAAATATTTGTGCTTTTCCGGATAGAGTTCTTCTATAATTTCTGAAATAGCAATAGAAACACCACCAGTTCTTGCATAAAGACGACCGCCTTTAGAAGCATATTCCTTTGTAGGAATTCCTTTAAGTTCACTTGGTTTGATATCTAATGCTTTAAAAATTTCATTAAGTTCTTGGAATGTTAAAACAAAATCTATAATCCCTATTAAATCTTTTTCTTTAGCTTCTGCTTTTTTTGCAATACATGGTCCTATAAATACAACCTTAGCATCTTTATTTAATTTTTTTATAACTCTACCAGCTGCAATCATAGGAGAGACAGATGGTGATAAATCCTTAACTAATTCATGATATACTTTTCTAAGCATTCCAACCCACATAGGGCAACAGCAAGATGTTATCATTAAATCGTTGGGACCATTAACGTGTTTATTAAATTCAACAGCTTCCTTAACACTTAACATATCAGCAGCAAATGCAACTTCAATCATATCAGTAAAGCCAAGTTTTATTAAAGCAGCACGAAGTTGATCCATAGTAACATCTTCCCCAAATTGTCCCATTATTGCAGGAGCAACAGCTGCTATTACAGTTTTATTTTCTTTAATTAAGTTTACTATAGGTATATATTCAACTTTGTCTACAATTTTCCCATGATCACAAGCATCTACACATATACCGCAATTTGTGCAAATTTCATCATCTATAACAGTAGAGTTTTTCTCTGGATCAAAATATATTGCATCAAAAGGGCAAGATCTTTCACAACTATGTTTTTTATCTTCTCCAGTTGAACAGCCTAAATTACATGACTCTAATTTTTCTACTATTCTTTTATTTACAGAGTATTCAGTTATAGCCTTTTTTAAATTATAGATATAATTGTTATCAAATTCAATATTTACACCACATAATGATGTGATTATTTTGAAGGTTTCTTGTGGTGATATTTCATGGCATACCATAATGCGTGTTAAGGTTTCATCAAAAGTTCCTTCATAATAAGATTTAACTAATGTATCAAAAAGTTCAACATGCTTATTATTCATTAATTTCCCTCCATTTGTTTGTCATAAATATAGTATGCATATATTTTAGAAAAATATATTAACTTTTTGATTTTAAATTTAATTTTTTTAGTTTTATAAGGATTTAAATTATAATAAGAGTCATCTATATAAATGAAAATTTTATTCAAAATAGGATTATATGGGAGTATAATTAATTATATGTAAGCATGTTTGTAATTCATGGCTTATGGTAAGATGATATTCTAAAATTTAAGGAGATAAAATAGAAGAACATGGATAAAAATAGTAATTTAGATTTAATTAAAGAGACAGAACACTTTATAATTTCCTACACCAAAATGGATAAGCCTTGCATAGATAAAGTTTTAAAAAGATTGGAAGATAATTATATAAGCATTACTAGAAAATTTAAAGAACAACTTGAAAACAAACAAAATATTGAAATTTATTATAAGAATGAGGAACTTCATAATGCATTGAAATTGTCAAATGCACCAAATTGGATAAGAGGTGGAGTAAGGGAAAATATCATAGTTATAACTTCACCTTTAAATCCGCCTCCAGGCTCTAATTTTGATAATGTATTAAATACAGCTATTCATGAATTTATTCATATAATAATAAATAAAATTAATAAGTTTACACCAAGATGGCTAAACGAAGGTATAGCTAGCTATGAAGGTAAAGATAATAATGAAATATGGATAAAAGAAACTGTGAAAAATGGATTGATTAATGGAAAAGTCCCTACATTTGAAGATTTAGATACTGGCAATGATTTTGAAAAGTTCTTTGCTTTTAATGGATATCAGTATTCATATACAATAGTAGAATATATTATTGAAGAATTTGGTTATAATAAACTTCATGATTTAATAAAATTCCCTAAAAAGTATATAGATATCTTCGGAATAAATGAAAAAGAATTACAAAATAATTGGTTGAAATATATTAATAACAACTATTTAACAGTATAATACGTATTATTTAATGGTATTTTATTGTAAATAATGGTATAATTAATTATATATTATTTAAGAAATGGGGGAAGAATTATGGGAAAAATTCAAAATTTATTTGAAAATAAAGATGATACAGAAAATAAAATATCAGATTCACAAGACAATGAAACTATGGAATGGTTTGATGAAAATGGTAAGAAACAGGTGATGACTAAATTTCAATGGAAAAATGAAATATTACCAAATCTATTAAATGAGCATTGGAATGATGCCAATTATTTATATAATGACATAATGCATTCAATAGAAGATGGCTTTCAAAATGAAGTTAAAGCTGCAGCTGAGCATTTAAAAGAGATTGATGAAATAAAGGAACGTGGGTATACCATTCTAGCTATTACTTATATGAAATGTAATTTATATGATGAAGCTAGAAAAGTTTTAAACGATTACATATATCAATTTGGAAAAACAGGTATTATACTTACAAACTTAGCTAAAGTTTATTATGCAAAAAATGATAAGAGATATTTAGATACCCTTTGGGAAGCTCTAAATTTGGATCCTAATCAAAGTAATGGAGTTCTTTGGTATGCTACTACATTTAGAGATAGTGAAGGTACAGAGGGATATATTAATGCTTTGAATAAAATTTCTGTTATAGAAGGAAGTTGGTTTCCACAAATACTTATAGCTAAAGAACATTTAACTAAAAGAAATTGGGATCAAGCTAAAAAAATATATGAGTCAATTTTAGAAAATTATAAAGATAAAGATGAAGTATTAATAACTATATCTGGAGATTTAGGACAAGCAGGCTATATTGAAGAAATGATCAAAATAATTTCTCCAATATATGAATTAGGTAAATATACACCAGGAACAGGATTAAATCTTTTACAAGCATATTTTCAAACTAAAGACTTCGAAAAAGGACAAGTTCTCATTAAAGACTTAATGAAGGTTCCAGATCCTGGTCTTCGTGATTATCTTATTCATATGTCAAATGAATTTGATAAGATGAGAGCAATAAAAGAAGTTAAGGCCCATGATGGTGATGTAAAAGTTAATCTTATTGTTTTAGATAGTCCAATTTGGTATTATCAATTAAATGATCCTGAATGGTTAATAAGAAAAAAAGAAACTGTAGAAAAAATAGGATTAATTCCTTATGTTGATCTAACTAAAAAAGAGAATGGTGAGCATGAAGTTCAAGCTGAAGATGGTATTGGCACCTTAACTAGAACCATTCCTTTATATATTGGTGAAAGAATTTCGTTTTCTACAAATTATGATGAAAACTTTGTAATACCATTTGCAGAGAATTTTGGGCCAATAGTTACAAATAAAGAATATAATCAAGAAGCATTGAAAGAAATTAGTAAAAAAATTGGTTGTGATAGATTAATTACAGGTAGTTTAACATTAAAAAACACTACTTTAATAGTCAGAAATTATATTTATGACACAAAAACAGATTCAATAGAAACTATCATTTATGATTTAGATGAAGAATGTTTTGGTGAAGATCTTAATGATATGGTGAAAGATGTTGTTATAGATCATTTAGGGAATACATCAGATGAGGCAAGTTATTATGAACATCCAAGTAATGAAGAAATTCCTGCATATATAAGTGCATTAGGACAACAATTAACACAAACATTTATTGCTAATAGATATTTAAAGAGAGAGGCTTTGTGGGGGGAGAAGGACATATTAAGTTGGTATTTTAATATGGCTCTAAAAAATCCTAAAAGTGAAGTAGCAAAAATTATGATTGCATCTGGAGTAACTAAAAGCAAAGAATATGGTTCAAATTTATACTTAGAAATTAAGGAACAAGTTGTTGGTATATTTGAAACACATAAAGAAGAAAAATATGCTAAAAGATTGCTACCATTAATCTATAAGGTTTATGAAATGAATGATGAATTTGAAGCGATTAAAGAAAAACTTCTTAGTGAAGAAAATGATGAAAAGTTTATTAAATGGATAAATAATCTTTAGAGAAAAGAAGCTTGTAAACCTGCCTACAAGCTTCTTTTAATATTAGTTCATATTTAAGTATGATTTTAATTCAGTATAGTATGAATTAGTTTCTTCATCATTGTTTCCGTTAAAAAATACATATTTATCTGAAAGTTTAATTAAGATTATTCTATCTAATTTTTTATGAACATAAACCTTTGATTTTCCATATCCTTTTACAGTGTAGTTACCTAAAGATATAGATCCAGTTTCTGCTCCATTAGTTTTATTTCCTCCAGGAAAAGATGAGATTATTGAGATGTCTTCCACATCTTCTTTATTAAAATCACTTCCATACAAAGGAGCTTCAATCTTTATGTTTTTATCATTTAGTAAAATGTTAAAATTCACATTAATAAGTTTAATTTTTAGGAAAAATATAGGCAGTAAAGTAATTAGTATAAAAATAGCCAAACCATATGATATAATTTTAGCTTTAGGATGTCCCATATTCATAGTCATTCCAAGACCTATACGTTTTTCAACCATTAAATTTGAATCATTTGGATTATTATAGAACATAATGCCCCAATATTCATCATCATCAGCATATATAACATTATCTATAGCCATGAGCAATTTATTTTGTGTATCTCGTATTTTTGTATAACCTAAAAATATGGGGATTACAGTTAATATAATTACCATGAAAGATATTACATAAGTGTACGAAAACATAAATGATACTAGAAATATGAAAAAGCTTTCAATGGTAGAAGTTAAAACCAAAACTATTGACCAAGTCCTTCTATAAACTAAATTACAAGCCAAATTAATATTTGTATCATTGCTATATACCTTTGTTTTTTCAGCAGAAAGGAGTTTGTATATAATAAGTAATATTAGCAATGTAACCAATGAAGATAATCCTAAAACAAGCCTTTCAACTGAACGATCATCTTTTATATTAATTCCACATAGAATCAATCCTAAAGTAATGGCAAAAGCTGGGATGAACCATAATATAGAGATTGGCATCTTGTTTTTCAATTTAGAAACTTCTGTATCTACAGATATAGTATGTTTTTTTTCTAAAAACCAATTATTATTTGCCTTTAAAGTACGAAGTTTTGTTATATATTTTTTTAACAGAAAATAGTTTAGAATAAGTTCAAAAAAAAGCCAAATACAAAAATATGATTCTGTTATATTTTCAGGATTTATAATTAAACTTGGAATATATATAGATATACTTATTAAAAAACATATTTTATTACTCTTTTTAAATTCTTGAACTATCTTCAATACTTCATCATTATCAAGTTCTGAAATAGGGAGTGTTGTGCTTAATATAACATTCTTATTAGGTTTTGTAATAGTAACATTAGTAAAATAAAATATAACTGATATAAAAATAATAATTCCAAAAAAATAAATACCTATCATAAATCTCCTCCAATTAGATCAAATCCATTCATACTATCAAAAATATCAGAACACATCTTTAAAAAATCTTTCTTTTCTACACCTTTAATTGTTGATTCAGCTATTATAAGTAACAATTCACTTTCTAATTTTTCTTTAAATTCTCTTGTTAGATCTAAAGCAGGACTTACCTTGGCACCATGTCTACGATCAATTTCAATGTAGCCTTCTGTTTTCAAGATATTATAGGCTTTATTTACAGTCATGTTATTCACACCTATATCTTGTGCCATTTGTCTAACAGTAGGTAACCCTTCTCCAACTTTAAGTTTACCAAGGCCAATCCCCATAACTATCTCATTTCTTAGTTGAACATATATAGGAATTGAACTTGACATATCTAATGTTATTATCATAAATAAATTTCCTTTCTTTAGCAATATTTGTATTACACATTATGATACAAACAATACAAAAAGTCAATAGAGTTATTAAGAATTATCATTTCTTTACGATATATAATATTAAAAGGTATATAACAAATAAAATTCCCTTATTAAGTAAAGATTTAAATATATCTAGAAAAACATAGAGAAATTTGATACAATAAGATGTATTGGCGTGAAAAATGTAAAATGAATATTTGAAGTCAAATATTCATCTAAATATTTCTAAAAATTAACATTTGAGAGGAGGAGTATATTTATATAACACTAAATAGGAGGAGAAAATATGCTAAAAAAAGGAAAAGGGTATTTAGAAATAGGATTAGTATGTATTCTTATACTTCTATCTTTCATGAAAATTCTGAATATTTATAAAGAAAGATTAAATAGGATAGAGGAAAATCCTCCAAATATAAGTGGGAAAATGGTATATCATACATATTCTAATTATAACGATGGTGATAGCCAATTATATGTATTTGATTTTGAAAAAAAAGAAAATATCTGTATAAGCGATAAATTTAAAGGCGTTTTTAATGCTATGAATGGCAACTTTAGTAGTAATGGATCTGAAATAGTTTTTATGGCTCTAAAAGATAGAAAAGAAAAAGACGAATGGGATATTTTTATATATAATTTAGAGACAGAAAAATTAACTAATCTTACAAAAGGAAATGGGTTAAGTGATGAAGATCCTAAGTTTTCGCCTGATGGAAAGAAAATAATATTTAAACAAGGGCATTTAGACGAAGCTGAAAACAAAGTAGATTTTAATCTTGTAGAAATGAATCTTGAAACAGAAGAATTGAAGAATTTAACAGATGATATAGAAGAAGATTCTATGCCCTTTTATTCAGCTAATGGCGAATCGATTTACTACGCTCGAGCAACTGGAGATAAATCTTCAAAAATATGTAGTATTAATTTAGGTAATGAAAATGAAATTCGAAATATTTATGTAGAAAATGGGGTTTATTGCTATTATCCAACAATTTATAAAGACACACTTTATTTTTCAAAAGATTATTCCACGACTAATAAATCAGATGTTATTGTAAAAATGGATTTAAATACAAAAGAAATAACTATCCCAGATTTCAACAGTTCAGAGTATGACTGTTCAGATGCATATGCTATTTCAGAACAATATATTATTATTAGTAGTACGAAACCTGATGGAAAAGGTGGATATGATTTATATATTGCTGATGTAGAAACAGGTAAGTTATGGTCAATGAACCTATTTGGTCATGGAATAAATAATGAAAAGCATCAGTTAGGTGCATCGTATTATTCTAAAGATTAAAATAGGACAACCATAATAATACTCTAAAGTTGTCTATATAAATAGTATTTGTTAAAAATAATCACAATCATTATCTAGTATTAATCAATTTATATATTATTATTTAGTTATGGAGGGAACAGCAATATGGAATTGTTTAGTGGATTATCAAATTTTTTGCAGATAATAGGTGGATTTGTATTTTGGTATCCATATTTAATGTGTATTTTATGGGCTGCAGGAGCTTTAATTTTTGTATTTTATCGAGAAAAAGGGGAAGTTTTTCATTTTAATGATTATGATTGGCCTCCAATAAGTGTTTTGATTCCTTGCTATAATGAGGAAGATACAATTGAAGAAACTATAAAATATTTATCTCAACTTTCTTATCCTAACTATGAAATCATTGCAATTAATGATGGAAGTAGGGATAACACTGGAGAAATATTAAAAAAGATAGCACCTCAATATGAAAAATTAAGAGTTATTGATTGTCATGAAAATAAAGGGAAAGCTAACGCATTACATATGGCAGCACATGCTGCAAGAAATGAATACTTAATATGTGTTGATTCAGATGCTATTTTAGAAGATAATGCTCCATATTATATGGTTCAGCATTTCTTAAAGAATGGTGAAAGAGTAGGAGCTGTAACAGGTAATCCAAGAATACGTAATCGTGATACATTACTTAGTAGACTTCAGCTTGTAGAATATGCTTCAATTATTGGCTCTATAAAAAGAGCACAAAGAACTGTAGGAAAAGTTATTACAGTTTCTGGAGTTATAGTTGCTTTTCGTAAAAAAGCATTGGTTAGTGTAGGTCTATGGGATAGAGATATGATAACTGAAGATATAGCTATATCCTGGAAATTGCAAAAGAACTTTTGGGATATTCGTTATGAACCTCGTGCATTATGCTGGATGCTTGTGCCTGAAACTTTATCAGGATTGTGGCATCAGCGTGTTAGATGGGCACAAGGTGGTCAGGAAGTAATCCTTCGTCATTGGGATATTTTTAAAACTTGGAAACAAAGAAGATTATGGCCTATTTATATTGAGCAAGTAGTAAGTACTTTTTGGTCATTTGCATGGTTTTTTATGACTGTTTACTTCATTTTTACTGCAACTAGTTTTAGTAGTCTTTTAATTTGGCTTACATTTAGTTCATATTTACTTACTATGTTAAATTTTATTCAGCTATTCATTTCTATGAAAAATGATTCAGCATACGATAATATAATGAAATATTATATTTGGGCTGCATGGTATCCGTCAGTTTATTGGTTACTTAACGTATTTGTTGTAATAGCTGCTGTACCAAGAGCCATTAAAGCAACAATCAAAGGAGGATATGCAACATGGCAATCACCAGACCGAGGAGAAAGGAAAAGCTAATGAATAAAAATAGTGAAAAAGTTGTATTTACTAAAAATTTAAATGAATTTATAGTTAAGTCAAATCAAAGTATAGGACAAAAGCTTCTGGTTTATGGTATTAGTCTTATTATGTGGTTTCATATGTTTACAGTTTTTTATTTTTTTATAAGTGCTTTATTTGATTACAATGATAGTTTTATTGGTATTTTGAAAAGTTATTTCAAAATTACAAATAGTGATATTAGATATTTCATGGTAATTTCTGTAATATATTTCGTCTTCAGTTTCCTAATATTATTTTCTTGGAAAATGTATAACAAAAAGCGATATGGGTCACTAAATAGAAGAAAGGATCCTGGTCCAACAACAGAAAAAGAAATGCTTGATTTAGAACTCATTGATCCAGAAATTTATACTATACTTCAAGAAAATGATATTATCATATTTGAGGAAAATCCAGTAAAGGAATTATCAAGGAGGAAATAGGGTGAATAAAAAAATATTTAGTAAGATACTTATCATAATTATAGCTCTTTTATTAGTATTTAAAGTTGGCTCTCTTATTATAAAGGATAATAGCGCTCCATCAGAAAAATTTGATGAAATTCCTCAAAAGAATGTATGTGTTGGCCTAAGTTATCACTATATTAAAATAAAAAATCCGTGGAATTTATTCCTAGATAAAGTTACAAAAGTAGATGAAATAACTAAATACTCAATATATAAAGATGATTTTGAAAAACAAATTAATAAATTGATTGAAGAAAAAGCTTACTTTGCAACATTGGATGAAGTTAAAAAATTTAGACAAACTGGTGTATATCCAGACAAATGTGTTTGGATTTGCTTCGATGATGGGGAAGAATCTGTATATAAATATGCGTATCCTTTCTTAAAAGAAAAGAATATTCCATTCACTATGTTTATCATTGCTGGACAAGTTGGAAATAAAGATTTTAAAAATTTAACTTTATCCACTTGGGACGAATTGAGAGAAATGAGAGATAGTGGACTAGTGACATTTGGATCCCATACATATGACATGCATTATTTACAGGATAATAAAGCTAAATTTTTAAACAAAGATATGTTTAAAGAATTTGAAACAGATGTAAAACTAAGTAAAAAAACTCTTGAAGATGAACTAGGGATTAAAGTTACAACTATAGCTTATCCTTTTGGAAATGCATCTGATGATGTTGCTGCAATAGTTGAGAAATCTGGCTTTACTGATGGATTTATATTGGCGCCACAACCTTTAGCAAAAGATAACGATCCATTCTATCAGAATAGATATATGCTTAATAATGAAGATTTTTATAAAGCTATTGTACCATGGCTTGAAAAAAATAATTAATATATAAATAGAGTAGCTATCTTGAAATGCAATTTATATTTCAAGATAGCTATAATTATATAAAGAATATTTTTTTTAGTTTATTTATAGTATATTATATAGAATATATGGTTTAAATATATATTAATAAGATTAGTAAAGGGTAGTGAGATTTTATGGTAAATAAAGAATTGGAAATGAATGGATATATTATAACTTTTGATTACAAGGAAAACAAATGTAAAGTTAGAAGAAAAGATAATGTTACAATTGATATGAAAAGTAAAGAATTTCTTAGAGATTTAAATGATATAAAAAGAACAAAAGAATATGCTGAAAATTATAGATTAATGAATTTATATAACATTAATAAGACAAAAAGTAGTTTGTCAGAAAATACTAGTGATAGACTACTGGAGTTTACTAAAAGTTTGTTACATGAATAAATTACAAATTGATTATTTTTAATATTTATTTTATGACTATGGTTGGTAATTTTTCAGAATAATTATAATTGAAATAAGTATATTTTGAATGAATATATTTAAATATATTGAATATGTTTATTAACATAATAAACTATAATGTAAATAAAAGGATGGATATACTATGATTTTTGATTCTGTAGGTTTGTCTTTAAGAAAGATAAGAAAAAATAGACTTTTGAATGATAAGATTGAAATAAAAATAAATTATAATGAAAAAATTCTTTTTCTCAAATATGCCAAAACCTGTGGCTTAAATATAGATGATTTAATAAAAGGATTAGTCAGAGAGGAAATAGATAAATTTATAAAAGGATAAAAAGATAGATATTATTAACAGTTAAATATTTTTTTCCTTAATTTAACATTGACATTTTGCAAAAAAAATACATACTTATATAGTGGAAATATGATTTTTAAGGTGCTATTGATATAGCACCTTTATATATGTAAAATTTAACATATAGTATTTAGATTAGATAAGGAGAATTTTAATGCAAGATAAAAAATATTATTATGATGAACAAATTAAAAACTACTTTTATAAGTGGTATATAGATAGTTTTTTTAAAGTTAAGGGAAATTTAGAAGATACTAATTTAAAATCTTTATTATTAGTTAATACAAAACAAAAGTTAATTGAAATAGCTAAAAGAATAGAAATCAGAGGATATTCAAAACTAGGAAAAGAATCTTTAGTTATGTTGATTTCTGATAATATAAAAGCTAATTTACCATCACTATTAGGAGACTTAACATATAAAGAAATTAAGTTTTTACAAGCGCTTTGTAATGAAGACATTAATGAATATAAATTTAATATTGAAGAATTAAATCTTATTGGCGGACTAAATTCACTTGGTATTTTAGCAAAACTTTCTATAGACAATAATTTAAATTTAGTTATTGCTAAAGAGGCTAAAGAACCTTTAAAAGAAATTTTTTCAAATCAAGAATATATGGAAAGTTTAAAAGAACGTTCAAAGGGAATAGCTTATATAGATGGGCTAATGATTCATTATGGAATGGTTGATGGTAGTGAATTGTACAGGCTTATTTCAGAATCTAATAGCAGTTTTTTAAACAAAGCTGATTTAGATTTTTACCTAAATTACATATTCAGAAGTTATGAGGCTTTCCCAGATGCTAATGCTATAATACATCCATTTGTATTAGATCCTAAAAATATTTTTGCTGAAATAAATGTAAGACAAAATATAACTTATAGTTATGAAAACTCAGATTATTTTATTGCTTTAGGTGAAGGTTTAAAATTAAGTTTTTCTAAGGAAGCAAAGATATTAAGAGAAATTTTATTAAAGAATAATATTGAAGAAAAAAAAGTAGATCTCCTAATAATTGAACTAATATTTTATATAAAAAACGAAATTGGAACTTTATCTATAGTTAATTTGCTTGAGGATAGAGGTGTAGTATTTAATGATGAAACTAAGGAATCTAATGAGTTAGTTGCTGCAGTAGCTGAACTTTATAATACTACTGCAATTTGGACATTAAAAGGATTAACCCCAATAGAATTAGAGGAAAGAGGAAAAACAGTAGTATATAAAGAAAAGAAAACAGGAAGAAATGAGCCCTGTCCATGTGGCAGTGGGAAAAAGTATAAAAAATGTTGTGGAAAATAGTGTAAAATACATTAATAAAGACGTATTAAGATTTTAGTTAATACGTCTTTATTAAATTTTAAACATTGTAATAATCATTTCTAGTAATACTATAATATAATTCATTTACAATTTTATTATCCAGCAATTTAAGTTTAGTATCTTTATTAAATCTATAAATAAATCCACATTTTTCAACAACTCTTTTTGAATTCTTATTAAAGTTATAATGCCCACACCAAATAATATCTAAATGTAACTTTTCAAAGCCAAATTTTATAAGCAAGTTTACTGCTTCAGGTATATACTCATTCCCCCAATAAGCAGGATTTAATACATATCCTATTTCCCTTTGATTTAGATTTTTTTTATTTTCATCAGGAATTCTTTTATGTAAACCAATACTTCCAATAACCTTATTTTTATTTTTCAAAACAACTGCATAGCAATCTTTATTTTTTATAAACATATTAACAATTCTTTTACTATCATCTTCAGTTTTGTGAATAGGCCATCCTGCATTAGGTCCAACCCTTGGGTCTTTAGCGTATTCAAAGACATCTAAATAGTCACTTTCTTGCCAAGGTCTTAAAATTAATCTTTTTGTTTCTAATATTTCTATAATTTTTCCCTCCTTATAGTAGGGTATATATTTTTTATATTATAACATAGAAAATTTTATGCAACACTGTTTGGTAAACTGTGGTAAAATACTAATGCGATTAAATTATATGGGGGGAAATGTAAATGAATAACTCAGATAGTATTGCAGTAAAATTTGATAACATGGCTAGATTTCCTAAAAATGATGAATTAGGACTTTTTAAAAACTATGATAAAATATTAGAAGAAACAAGACGAAGAATAATAGAACATAATGGACAATACATACTTGATATAGGTTGTGGCACTGGGAACTTGTGTGGAGAATTAAATGAAACATATAGTATAATTGGGATGGATAAAAATTTAGAAATGTTAAAAAGAGCTAAAGAAAAATATCAACATATAAATTTTAAAATAGGAAACTTTTTGGACACTCCGTTTAAAGAAAATTTTTTTGATATTGTTGTATCCACATTTGTTTTCCATATTTTAAATGAAGAAGAAAAGAGAATAGCAATAAAAAATATGCTTAAGTATATTAAAGATAATGGAAAAATTATTATCGTAGACTATATGTTTCTTGATAGTAAAGAAAAGGATGAATATAAAAAAAACTTCAATTTAAATAAAAGAGAAGATTTATGGGACTTTATAAGTAGTAAGCATTATACAAATATTGAAGAATTAAAAAATCATATAGTTAAATTCAATTATAATATTATAATTCAACATATAGTAAATTTTACTTGGATTATAGAGATAACGAAAAGTAAAGGACTACTAGACAATTGCTAGCAGTCCTTTACTTTTAAGTTTTAATTTTGAATTCATGCTTACATCTTTTGCAAGTTACAATGATTTTCTTTTGCCCTCTAGGTAATCGTAATTTTTGACTGCAATTAGGACATTGAACAATCTTATACTTTCTTTTTTCATTAAAATAGTATTTAATTTGTTTGAAACCTTCAGGTATACTTTCTAATCCAATTCTTGGCATCATATTATAAGGAATTTGTTTACCGAACTTTCCTAGTAATTTATTTATAATAGTAATAAATTTGGTGAGCTCTGCTGATCTTTTGTACATGTTTTTTGAGAAAGCTCTAAAAATAACAATTATAATCAAAATAAAACTAACTATTCTTGGATATTTACCAAAGTTAAATAAAGTACTTAAAATTAATAAGAAAAATGAAAGTAAATCAAATCCATAAGAACCATAAAATATATTCATATCATCACCTCAAATCTATAAAGAATATTTTACCATACATTTATGAAAAGTATTAGTAAAAATATAAAAAAAGTAAAATAGCTTTATTCTAAAGTTATTTATTGAATTTAAATAAAATGCACTTAAAAGATATAAAAATATCAAAATTTAAAAAAATATTTTTTTAGTTTGTTATAGAAAAATTGAAATTGCTTCAGAAATAGTAAATTTACCAATAATGTGTATAAAGTCTCTAATAATGAGCATAATTTATATTGTAAGCAATGATGGTATTGTATTATTTTAGAATAATAATTTATAAAATAGAAGAAGGCGGTAAAATGAAATTTATAAAAGAGAATAGTATGTTGAAACTTATTACTTTTGGCTTAATATGGTCAGTTGGAGCTTGTATTTTAGCAATTGTTATTTCCGCTATAACTTTATTAAATTTTAAAGATGTGATTTTTATTGAAGGATTAGTTTTATTTGGCATAGGATTACTTTCTTCAATTAATGAAGAAGAATTATGTGGTTCTCTTAAGGGTACTGGGGGATTTAACTATCAATATATTAGTGGAGAATTACAAGCTAGGGAAAAGGAGAATAAGATAATTGTATTAAATTCTAGTTCAATTAATATGGATATGATAATTGGTGGTATAATAAGTATTCTTATGTTAATTTTATAAAATAAGAAGTATTGAAGAGGAGAATAAAAATATTCTTCTCTATTTTTTCTTTAAATACAATTTCAAAGTATATAATGATATAATTGAGTATATAACAAATTATGGAGGAAAAATATGAGGGACATAAGTAATAAAAAAGGAAAAATTTTTAGACATTTTAAAGGTGATTTATATTTACTTATTGATTTTGTTACACATTCAGAGACAAGAGAGAGTTTAGTTTTATATAAAGCCTTATATGGAGAGTGTGGATTGTTTGTTCGTCCATTAGAAATGTTTATAGAAGAAATTCCAAAAGATAAATTTAATCCAACTAATCAAAGATATCGATTTGAAGAATTTAATGTAAAAAGTTTGAATGTGAAATAAAATAACATTAAATTTCTTCTATGGTGACTAAAAACTTAATTCTACAATTTTAAGTTTTTGAAGTTTTACCAAAGCATATAATACATATATGAGTGGAGGTATGAAATGGAGTTAAATTGGAGTCTAAAAGAGATATATTCATCATTTAAAAGTGATGAGTTTAAAAATGATTTAGAGCAGCTGGATAAGATAATTGAAAATATTAATAAATGGGTTGAAAATGTAATTATCTGTGAAAAAGAAAATTTTCTTTGTTTAGAAGAATATATAATTAAGTTTTCAGATTTTGAAAATTTGCTATCAAAGCTTAATTCTTTTATAGAACTTAGTTTAAGTGTAAATACAAATGACAAAGAAGCATTAAAATATTCAGGAATTCTAGAAAAAAAATTAACTTTGGTAGTAGCAGCTTCAACAAAAATAAAAAACTGGATAAGTGAAATTAAAAATCTAGAGGATGAAATAAATAAATCTGAAATTCTTAAAGAACATGAATTTTTATTAAAAGAAATTACCCAAAAAAGTAAGTATTTATTAAATGATAGAGAAGAAACTATTATATCAAATATGAAAAATACTGGTTCAAAAGCTTGGCTCAAACTTAAAGATTCTTTGATTTCAAATTTGAAAGTTGAAATAGAACAAGATAATGAACTAAAGAAAGTACCACTAACGGTGGTATTAAATATGGCTTATAATGATAATAAAGATGTTCGTAAAAATGGGTATGAGGCTGAAATTAAGGCTTATAAAAAAATAGAAGAAAGTGTAGCTGCTGCACTTAATGGAATAAAGGGAGAGGTTATTACTGTTGCAGAATTAAGAGGATATAAAGACCCTTTAGATATGACCCTAAAAAATTCAAGAATGGATATAGATTCATTAACTGCAATGTTAGAAGCAATAAAAGAAAGTTTACCATATTTCAGAAAATACTTGAAAAGGAAGGCAGAAATGCTTGGTTACAAAAACGGATTACCTTTTTATGAAATGTATGCTCCTGTTTCTAGTGCAACTATGAAATTCACCTATGAAGAGGCAACAAAGTTTATAAATAAAAATTTTAAAACATTTAGTAGTAATCTAGCTAAATTTGCCCAAAAAGCTGTAGATAATTCTTGGATTGATGTTATGCCTAAAGATGGAAAAGTCGGAGGAGCATTTTGTGCTGGACTTCATTCATTAGGAGAAAGCAGAATACTTCTTAATTTTGGAGGAAACTTTGGAGATGTAGTTACACTAGCTCATGAACTTGGTCATGGATTTCATGGTGAATGCTTAAAAAATGAAAGTATATTAAATTCAGAATATCCTATGCCAATAGCGGAAACAGCTTCTAGTTTTTGTGAAACTATAATAAAAAAAGCAGCATTAAAGGAGGCAACTAAAGAAGAAGCCTTAACTATACTTGAAACTGAGATATCAGATTGTTGTCAAGTTGTCGTTGATATTTATTCAAGATTTCTTTTTGAAAAGTCAGTATTTGATAGGAGAAAAGAAAGTGCATTAACAGTAGCCGAAATTAAGGAACTTATGATAAAAGCACAAAACGAAGCGTATGGTGATGGTTTAGATCCTAATTATTTGCATCCATATATGTGGACTTGGAAACCTCATTACTATGATGCTGATTATAACTATTATAACTTTCCATATGCATTTGGTTTACTATTTGCAAAAGGCTTATATTCAGAATATTTAAGAAAAGGAGAAAATTTTCCTATTGAATATGAAAAAATTCTTTCTATTACAGGAAAAAATAATATATCAGATATAACTAAAGTTGTTGGAATTGATATTCATAACAAAGAGTTTTGGAAAAATTCTTTAAAGTTAGTTGAAGCTGATATTGATGAGTTTTTAAAATACTAAATTTGATTAAAAATAAAGGAATAATATCAGGAGCATTGTCCCTATTTTTATAGGACTATAGTCATTATCTGTATAAAATATGACTTTATATGACAAAAATATGTTATACTCTCTCATGTAAACAATTTTAATATAATATAAGAATTTTATATTGTTAATAGGGGGAAGTATTATGAACTTAAAAAAAATAATAGCAATGTTTAGTGTGACAATTTTAACAGCTGGATTAGTTTTAACTGGTTGTGGAGAAAAGATGAGCTCGCCGGAAGAAACTGCACAAGCATTTTATGATTTATATGTACTTGGAGATTCTAGCAAACTTGAAAAAATGGGAGTTGATAAAGCTGAATATGAATCAACTATTGAAGAAGAAAAGGCAGGTTTTAAAGCTGCAACAAGTTCAGTTTTTTCAAATTTTACACTTAGTGAAGATCAATTAAATAAAATAGTTGATGCAGAAATGGGTGCTCTTAAGAAATTAAAAGCAAAAATTGAAACAACATCCACTACAGAAGATACAGCTACAGTAAAAATGTCATCAACAAATGTTGATATATCATCAGCTTTTAATAAAGCACTTGAGGATGCAAGAACAGAAGTTACAGGAATGGATTTAAAAACTCAAGAAGAAGCTGATACTAAACTTGTTGAAATTTCTGTAAATAAAATAATTGAAAATTTAAATAAACTTGAGCCATCAACAGATACAAAGGAAGAAACATTTACATTTAAAAAGGAACAACTTACTGTTAGTGGGAAGTCAAAAGATTTTTGGATTCCAGAAGATATGACAAAGTTTGGAACTGATTTAGGGTCAATAATTACAGTACAAAATCAATAATAAATAAATAGTTATCTAGAATATAGTATATTCTGGATAACTATTTTTTTTTGTAGTAAAATATACTAAAGAGAATATTTTATTAATTTATTTGGAGGAAAATATGATTTTAGAAATAAATAAGGATTATGTTTTAATGACAGCAAAAGAAATATTAGAATTTGATAGTCCAACAGGCTTTTGCTATGATATTATGGATTTAATAAAGAAAAAAGCAGAAAGTTTTGGGTATCAATTTGAAGCAACTAGAAAAGGTTGTGGAATAATTACGGTTCCAGGAAGTTCCAATGAAAAAGTTATAGGATTAGCAGCCCATGTAGATACCCTAGGTGCAATGGTTAGATCTGTAACATCAGAAGGAACTTTAAAATTCACCTTACTTGGAGGACCAATTGTACCAAGCTTAGACTCAGAATATTGCAAAATCAGAACAAGAGATGGAAAAATCTATACAGGAACTTTTTTAAGTACAAGTCCATCCATTCATGTTTATGATGATTGCTTGTCTAAGAAGCGTGATTTGGATAATATGGAAGTCAGAATAGATGAAGTAGTTGCTTCCAAAGAGGATGTTAAAGCTTTAGGAATTTGTCCTGGTGATTTTATTTTTATAGATCCCAAAACAACTTTAACAGAAAGTGGATATTTAAAATCTAGATTTATTGATGATAAGGGTAGTGTTGCATGTCTATTAGGATTACTAGAACTTTTAAAAAGAAAAAAAATTACGCCAAGGCATACATTAAAAATATTAATATCTGTATATGAAGAAGTAGGCCATGGAGCATCATATATTCCTAATGATATAACAGAAATGATAGCAGTAGATATGGGATGTATCGGTTCAGATTTAAGTTGCACTGAACAAGAAGTTTCAATATGTGCAAAAGATTCTAATGGACCTTATGACTATAATATGGTAACAGATTTAATTAATCTTGCCAAAGAAAATGAAGTTAAATATGCAGTAGATATATATCCTCATTATGGTTCTGATGTTGGGGCCGCTTTAAGGGGTGGAAATAATATTCGTGGAGCGCTTATAGGACCTGGAGTACATGCATCTCATGGAATGGAAAGAACTCATTATGATGGTTTAGAAAATACAATTAAGCTATTGTATCTTTACATAACAAGATAGAAGAAAAAGTGATTATATACTGTTTTTTTATATCTTTAACTAATTTAACAATGATTTGTAAAATTAGTTTAGTAAAATTAAAGAGTTTATAAATAAAAAAGGACTGATGAAAGTTATTTTTTTGAAATATAACTTAATTTTCTTAAAGATTACAGAAAAAAATTTCTTGCTTATTGTTGAACGGTGTTATAATAAAATCATAAAATTTAAACAATACTGGTAGGAGGATAATATGGAATATAAAGAGTATTTTAATGAGAATTTAAAAGATGAAGAAATTCTAAGAGCTTTTTCTATTGTTTTACCGTATTTAAAAAATCTTACTAGAGATGATACTGCATATGGTCTATCCGATATGAAGAAATATATTTACTATGAACCAGCTAAAGGGTTTGATTTACATTTAAATTATGGTGACGATGTAGTTGAGATGGTAAAACAGTGTTTAAACAGTGGTAAGAATCAAATGGGTAATTTACCTGCAAGTGTATTAGGTACAGAAATGATTATTAAAGTATTACCAATAAAAAATTCAAAAGGTCAGATTATAGGAACAATCAGTAATGGTATTGATGTTGAAGATACTAATCGTTTAGTGGCAAATATTGATGAAATATCTAAATCAGTAACACAAGTAACTATTGGAATTAACGAATTAGCTAATTCTGCTACAGAACTTGCAAAAACTGGGCAAGGTACAATGGAAAGTGCCGAATTAACAATGGTAAATTCAAAAAAGACAGCTGAAGCATTGGAAATTATTAAGAATATTGCTGACCAAACAAACCTTTTAGGGTTAAATGCAGCTATTGAATCATCAAGGGCAGGCGAAGGTGGAAAAGGTTTTAATGTAGTATCAAGTGAAATTAGAAAACTTGCAAGCAGAAGTAAAGAAGCTACTAAAAGTATAAAAAATATAGTTGAAAATATGAATGAATCTGTAAATGAGATAAATTATAAAATTAGTGAATCTGCAGCAGTAAGTGAAGAGCAAGCAGCAACCATTCAAGAAATAAGTGCAACTATTGAAACTATTAATGAAAATTTAAAAAAATTAGCTGAATTCAGCAAAAATTTTATATAATTTTTAATATTTTATATTTTTATAAAAAATACAAAATGTTCAAGGCATCATAAGATGTCTTTTTTATATGTCAATTTATTTTAAAACCTTATAAAAAAATTATATATTTTAAAGTAACGATACATTTGCAAAAAAAAATAAAACAATTTATGATAATCATTATTATAAGTATTAAGGGGGATAAAAATATGGAAAGAAAAAATATTAATAAAAACCTTGCACAAATGCTTAAAGGTGGAGTAATAATGGATGTCACAAATAAAGAAGAGGCAATAATAGCTGAAAAGGCTGGAGCATGTGCGGTAATGGCCCTTGAAAGAGTACCATCTGATATTAGAAAACAAGGTGGAGTAGCTAGAATGTCTGATCCTAAAATGATTAAGGAAATACAAGAAGCTGTAAGTATACCTGTTATGGCTAAAGTTAGAATTGGTCATTTTGTTGAAGCTCAGATATTAGAGGCACTAAATATTGATTTTATTGATGAAAGTGAAGTCCTTACACCAGCTGATGATAAGTTTCACATTAAAAAGAAGGATTTTAAAGTTCCTTTTGTATGTGGTGCAACTAATTTAGGAGAAGCTTTACGAAGAATTGGAGAAGGTGCTTCAATGATAAGGACAAAGGGGGAAGCAGGAACTGGAGATGTTGTAAATGCAGTAACTCATATGAGAACTTTGATGGATGAAATTAGAATAGTTCAAAATTCTCCTGAAGAAGAATTGATGACTATTGCAAAGAATATTGGAGCACCATATGATTTAGTTGAATTAGTGTGGAAAACCGGAAAGCTTCCAGTAGTTAATTTTGCAGCAGGAGGTGTTGCTACTCCTGCAGATGCAGCATTAATGATGCAACTTGGAAGTGAAGGTGTTTTTGTGGGTTCAGGGATATTCAAATCTGGTGACCCTGAAAAAAGAGCAAAAGCTATAGTTTTAGCAACGACATATTACAACAATCCAGAAAAACTTGCAGAGATTTCTGAAGACTTAGGAGAAGCAATGAGTGGCATAAGCACTGCTGAACTTTCAATTAAGTATGCTGAAAGAGGCTGGTAAAATGTATATTGGTGTTTTATCCCTTCAAGGAGGAGTAACAGAACATCTAAGGCATATAGAACAATTAGGCCATGTTGCAATTCAAGTTAAGGAATCAAAGGATTTAGATGGTATTGACGGTTTAATTTTGCCAGGGGGTGAAAGTACAACTATGGGAAAGCTTTTAAATTTAACTGGATTGTTAGAACCTCTCAGAAATAAGATTATATTGGGTCTTCCAACATGGGGAACCTGTGCAGGAATGATTTTATTAGCTAAAGAAATTGAAAATGATAATAAAAGACACCTATCTTTAATGAATATTAAAGTAAAAAGGAATGCTTTTGGATCACAAATTGATAGTTTTAAAATTAATAGAGTGATTAATAAAATATCAAAAAATCCACTAGAATTAGTTTTTATTAGAGCTCCATATGTAACAGAGGTTGGTGAAAATGTTGATATTATATGTAAAGTTAACAAAAATATCGTTGCTGTAAGAGAAAAAAATATGTTAGCAACAGCATTTCATCCTGAACTTACAACTAACCTTGAATTTTTAGCATACTTCATAAAAGAATTTATTGGTAAAAACCCCAAAAATTAAACAATAATATTAAAAACTTGTTTTTAAAAAAAGCAAGTTTTTTTATTGGAAATAATTTGTATTAATTGGATATAATATTAATATCAAATATAATGGAGGAAATTAAGTGGCATGTTGTATTGATATTATTATCGGAATTTTAATAATAGTTTATATTATAAGTGTTAATATAATTAATGGTGCAACTATAGCCTTTAGTATACTTTTAATTTTAGGAGGTGTTTTCCCTATTTTATATCACTTTTTAAAGAAATATTTGAATGATAGAAAATATTTGAAAATAGTAAAAAAATATCTACTGATAATATTAGGGCTGATTTTTTTTATTTTTATGTTAATTGAATCATTTATAATAGGATTTCCTAAAATAAACAAAGAAAACTCGGATTATATAATAATTTTAGGAAATGAATCAATAAATAAAAATGGTATTAGTAAATCACTTAGAGATAGATTAGATACAGCAGTAAAAAGTATATATACTGATGGAGATAATGCTCATATAGTTTTATCTGGAGGTCAAATTAATGGTGAATCAAATTCAAGTGCAGAGACTATGGAAAGATATCTAATAGATCAAGGAGTTCCTAAGAATAAACTTATAAAAGAAAATGAATCTAAAAATATATATGAAAATTTAAGAAATTCTAAAATATTGATAGAAAAAGAGTGTGATAAAAACATTGGCAGTTTATCTATAAAAATAATAACAACAAATTATCAAGCTTTAAGATGTAATGTAATAGCATCAAATTTGGGTTATAAAGATATAAAATTTAATACATCTAATACAATATTATATCTAGCCCCTGCCTATTATACTGTCGAAGCATTTAAATTAATTAGAAGTATGTTTTTTTGAGTAAAAAGTAGCTACAATGAGTAGCTACTTTTAGTTATTACATACACAAAATACTTTTTATATATATTATGGAACAAAATGTATACAAGCTGTGTTTATTATACTATAATATAAAAAGATATTTATTTCTAATTTATTAGCAAATGAATATAATAGTGCTTAAGAATTAAATACTATTCAATTAGTTTAAGAAAAAAAGTAAATTTAATATTTTTTTCATATAGTATAGGTTTTGTTAAAGAAAATTGTAGAAAAACCGATAAATATATCATATGCACTTTTAGTACAAATGAAATAATAAACATAAGGTGAGATAAATGGGTGAGAAACGTATGGAATATGGTTATATTGATATATTATTTTTAAATATTGGAGAAATAACATATAATATCAAAGGAGAAGGAATAAATTCCTTTTCATTACTACAAGAAAGAGTAGATTATAATGATATAGTCTATAGATATTTGGATAAAGGAATTAAATTAGCTAGAAAAGGATATATTAATGAAAAATTAAAAGGTGAATTATCCTTTGAATTAAGTAAAATATGTGGTAATAGTAAAATTGATGATACAAGATTTAAAGCGTTACATATAATTAAGAGTTTAATAGTGCCTATGATAAATGGAGACCATGAATTGATTTTAGAATTTTCTAAGTATTATTGTAACAAAAATGTTTATGCTATTCTTTCTCAAACTTTTAAAAAATTTTATATATAATATAATTTTGAATTTTAATTATTAAAATTGATTCTGCATAATATGATTTATGAATACATAGTATAATAAAAAAAAGTTATTGTGAGGATTAATGAATAATGACAAGATATGATAAAATTGAATTACCTTATTCCTATGATGCATTAGAACCATATATTGATGCAGAAACAGTAGAAATACATTATACAAAGCATCTTCAAAATTATGTGGACAAGTTAAACAAATTATTAGAAGGATATGAAAAGTATACAAGTAATAAATCCTTAGAAGAAATCATGAAAAATGTATATAAGTTACCTAAGAAAATAAGATATGATGTAATAGATCAAGGTGGAGGAGTTTTAAATCATAATTTATATTTCTCTATTCTATCTAGTACTCCTAAATCTTCTCCAGAAGGGCCTTTGCTAGAGCAAATTACTGAGTCTTTTGGAAGCTTAGATTCATTAAAAGAAAAAATTAATGAAGTAGCAATTAGCCAGTTTGGATCTGGTTATGGTTGGCTAGTTAAAGATAAGCATGGGAAATTGAAAGTATTAAATACATTAAATCAAGATTCTCCTCTAATTTTAGGACTAAAGCCATTACTTACAATAGATGTATGGGAACATGCATATTATTTAAAATACAAGAATTTAAGAGCTGATTATGTAAAAAATATATGGAATATAATAGATTGGCAAAAGGTTGAAAATTTATATAATGATAAATAGGGATAAAAAAATAAATGCTTATCAAGCATTTATTTTTTTATCTAGAATATGATCCTTACATATTCTATCACAACAAATTTTAGATGATTTTAATACTGTTGAAACTCCATTTCCTGGATGAATAGATGAACCAGTAAAATAAAGATTTTTAATTTGAGGGATAGTGCATTGTGGTCTAAATAATATACTCTGATCAAGAGAATGGCTAAGCCCAAAAGCACACCCTGCAAAAGAGTTAAACCTATCTCTTAAATCAAGAGGAGTTAGATAATTATCATAAATTATATGTTCTTTAATATCTTCAAGACTTTCAATATTAGAAAGAGTATCTAATATTGAACTTTTAAGTTTATTAATTGTTGACATACTCCATGTGATTTTTTTATACAATAGATTTGGTACTCTTACTAAAACATTAAGTTCCTCATATTTATTAGGGCATATTGATAAATCAATAGAACTAGGACAATAAATATATAATGATGGATTTAAAGGTAGTGAACCTTTAAAAGCTGCTTGTATATTTTTCTTAAAGTTTTTATTAATAAAAATATTGTTCACTTTAAGTATAGGATATTTTTTATTTAAAGCTAAATAAAGAATAAATGTAGAACATGAATATTTAAATGTTTCAGTAGGGTTAATCATATTTTTTATATTTATATCCTTAATTAAATTATTTATGCTATAAGAATAGTCACTAGTACATATAACTATATCAGCATAAGATGCTGTACCATTTTGTATTACTCCAATAGCTTTATTTTTATTAAATAATATTTTATCAACATTCCTTAAGGTATTTATATGACCTCCATAATCTAAAATTAGTTTCTGCAAAGCTTTTATATATGAATACATCCCACCTTTTATGTAAGCTAAACCTTCTAACTGACTACTAGCAGGTATAGAGTTATAAATATTTGATGACTCATAAGGCGATGCACCAATATACATAGTTTGAAACATTAAATAATTAATTAATTTCTTATTTGAAATATATTTTCTGCAATTACTAATGCTAGAAGTTGTAACTTTTAATTTTATTCCATTATATATAAGCTTAGGATTTAAAAAACTAGTTTTTTTATAAAATCCTCTATTTAAAAAAGTATTATTTGCTATTAAATATTTATTATAACTAGATGTAAGAAAATTATAAAATCCAACCTTATCTTTGATATTATTTTTTGTTATTCTATTTATTGTATTAGCTAAAGATGCAAAATTATTAGAAAAATCATAATAACTTTTATCTGGATAAAAACATCTATAATTAATATCCAATGTGATAAAAGAAAAGTATTTTCTATAATCCTTTTGGCAAAAATTAAAAATATCTATATAATCTTTATAAAACATTGGAATAGATGCAGTTAAGTCAAATTTAAAGTTTCCAGATTTTAAAATATTAGTCTTTCCTCCAATTGTATTGTTTTTTTCTAAAATTTCTACATCAAAACCTTTAAATAAAAGTCTAGCAGCAATAGATAATCCACCAATGCCTGCACCTATAACAATTACCTTTTTCTTCATAATCAAAACTCCAAACTAGAAAATTTAAATGTTAATATTAATAAGTATTGACAGTTAATCATGAAGGAATACATAAATAAATCTTAATTTATATAAAATTTATGATTATTTAAATAAGTTTAAAAATACAACTTGTAAAAGGAGGTAAATCTATTAAAATAGAATATTTTTTTTCATTCAAAAAATTTTTTTCTGCTGAAATTATATTAGAATTAATTATGTTAGTACCACCATAGATATCTAGATTGCTATTTAAAATTTCTATGATTTTTATTTTATAATTCATAGAAATTCTAAAATTTTTGTAGTGTTTATCAGACATATTAATGACTATTAATAGTTCTTCATCACTACTATATCTTATATATGAATAAACACTTTGTTCTTTATTATCAGCATCAATCCATTTATAACCTGCTTCATCATAATCCTTTTCATAAAGTGCAGTATGGCTTGAATAAATTTTGCATAAATCCTTATAAAATTTATTAAATGAATCATGAGAAGGATATTTTAATAAAGACCAATCATTTTCTTTACTTTCATCCCATTCTCTAAACTGTGCAATTTCATTACCCATAAAATTTAATTTTTTACCTGGATGTGTAAACATGTAAGTGTATAATGTTTTATATTGTGCAAATTTTTCTTCATAAGTTCCCCAAATCTTATCTATTACGGTCTTTTTTCCATGAACAACTTCATCATGAGATAAACATAAAAAGTAGTTTTCATAGTAGAAATAGCTCATAGAAAAATTAATTAAATTATGATTATATTTTCTTTCATTAAATGGTGTAGCAAAATAATTTAAAGTATCATTCATCCACCCTAAATCCCATTTATAATCAAAACCTAGTCCATTATAAAGAGTGGGAGCAGTAACTTTAGTGTAATTACTAGAATCTTCAGCTATTAACATAACATTAGGATACATAGAATTTAATCCGTAATTCATTTTACGCAAAAAATCTACACCACCTATATTTACTCCTCTTTGAGAATCACCTTGCCAATAAATAGCATTAGATATAGCATCCATTCTAAGGCCATCAATATGATAAGTTTCAAGCCAAAATGTAGCTGCACTCATTAAAAAGCTTACCACAGTGGGATTATAATAGTTAAAGTTGCAAGAGCCCCATTCGTTATTTGCCACATCTTCATATTCATATTCATATAAATGACTACCATCAAATTTGGCTAAGGAGTAATTATCTCGAACAAAATGTACAGGAACGAAATCTAAAATCACCCCAATATTACTTTGGTGACATTTATTTATAAACATCATCAATTCTTGTGGATTTCCATATCGTGAGGTTGGACTAAAATATCCAGAAGCTTGATAGCCCCACGAGCCATCAAATGGATGTTCGTTAAGAGGCATAATTTCAATATGTGTAAATTTGTTAATTTTAATATAGGTTATTAAATCATCACATATTTCCATATAAGTATAATATTCATTTTTACTTGGTTTCTTCCAAGAGCCTAAATGAAGCTCATAAACATTAACTGAATTCTTAAAATTTTTACATCTAGATTTCATCCATTCATCATCAGTAAATATTGAATTATTAAGGTCAACAATATAAGAAGCAGTATTTGGTCTGAATTCACTATAAAAGCCATAGGGATCACATTTATCACAAATTAGGTCTGTACATTGATGAATGCGATATTTATACATCATACCTTTTTTAGCCTCAGGAATAAATAAAGTATAAGTTCCTTTGCTATCTTCATTAACCATTTGATGATTTTCGCCTATCCACTCGTTAAATTCTCCAATAACTTGCACATTTTTTGCTTTAGGTGCATATACAGTGAATCTAACTCCTGATATACCTGATTCCTCAGTTAGATGTGCTCCAAAATATTTATAAGCAAAAAAGCAGTTTCCAGAATAAAAACTTTCTAGTAATCTATTATTCATATCTTAAACCTCTCTTCCGTTTCACCAGTATATTATAAAAGAAACTTACAAAAAAAGTAAATAAAATAAATGTAAATTTTTTGCAACTTATCTTGTTTTCCTTAAAATTTAACATAGTAAAAGGAATATATAGTCTTTTATTTAAATTAATTAAGCTAAATTTAAATAAAATTTTCATTAAGAGTTTCAGCTCTTTGGTATGCAGCGGCAGTTATTTCTTTTGGGAAACCTACATAATCAAGAAGTTTAATAGCATTTCTAGTATTTGATACACCTTCTTTTAATTTGTAATCAAAACTTAATCCCTCAGTGCTATTTATATCCTCGCTGAAGTAATAAAACTCATAATGATCTTTTAACATTTCTGATAATTCTCTATCATGAGTAGCTACTATACAAATAGCATCTTTGCTATTAATATAACTTAAAATTTCTGCTGAAGAGGATATCCTTTCAATTGGATTTGTTCCCCTAAAAATCTCATCAATAGGGCAAAATACTGGTATATCATTGTCTAAAGCTTTAATTATTCTTAGTATAGATTCTGCTTCAGCTAAATAATAACTTTTTCCTTCATTAATATCATCTTTTGGACTAATTGATGATACAAGGTTTAAAAAACAAGCTTCATATTCTTTAGCAAATACAAAATTAAATGTTTGAGCTAAAAGAATATTTGTACTTATCATTCTTAAAAAAGTTGATTTACCAGACATATTTGTACCAGTTAGAACTATACCATTTTTCTCAATAGTTACAGAATTCTCAACAGGCTTTTTTAGTAATGGATGAATTCCATCAATAATTTTTATTGAAGTTTTATCTGTAAACTTTGGTGATGTAATTTTTGATATGTTACTTTCTTTATAACTTGCTATAGATATTAAAGCATCTATTTCTCCAACTAGGTAATATAATGTAAGTAGTTTATCTTCATTCTCTAATAAATATCCACTAATCTTATAGTAAGTAGTTACTTCTAACAAAAATGGTACTGCCAAATATTCAAGAAGCCCTGCAAATCCAGTAATAACTTTAATAAACTTTGTTGATCTATCTATTGATTTTACTTCTTTAATATTTAAAGTTGACTTAAGTTTCTTAGTATAAGGGGAGAGTGTTAAATTATCTTTTTTAGAAAGTTTATAAGCAGCATCTAATAAATTTCTAAGACATACTATTCCAGTAGCCTTTACATTATTTTTTTCCTTATCTGTTATATAAATATTAAGATTTATTAAGATAGCAATTCCTATAATTAATCTAGGTTCCTTCAAAATAATAGTAAGTATTATTAATAATAGAGGGAGTAGTTGTCCAATAAAAGTATAAAAATAGAATTTGAATTTACTTACTGAAAGTAAACCTTCTAGCATTTCAATGAGCCTATTGTTTGAATCAAATCCCATATTAAAAAGGATATATCTTAAATCACCACTTAACTTCTTATTTTCTCTAAATAGGTTTATATATTTTTCTCGTTCTTCTAGTTTGTCCCTATCCATTAATGGATTTCTAAGCATACTATAAAGAACTGCTTCTCCAGAACTTGTATATGTTCTATCTAACTCTTTAAAAACATCATCCATCATTAAATCATTCCAAGTATTATCATCAAGTGTGTATTCATTTTTATAAGATAAGTCAAAAAGAGTTCTTATATTTTTAAAAATTCTCTTTCTATCTTTAGGTTGTGTAAAATCTGTTGTTATTAATTTTTTTATAGGATTCATCATAAAATTCCCTTCTGTCTATTTTTTCTTTATGTGGTAATTATATCAGGTTGAATATTAATTTAAAAGTAATAGTATTTCTACATTAAAATTAAAATAAACATACTAGCCCTAGATATACAATCATATAACTAAAAGTTAGCATGTTTATTTAATATTTTTTAATTAGCAATGACAAAAATTTTGTGAATTACAACATTCACATGGGGAGTAAACAAATAATACTGTAAAGCTATAAGAATTACATCCATCAGTTGCTGTAAAAGTTAATACATCCATGGTATCTGGGGCTATACAATGATTGGCATGTAAAACAATTCCTGAATTATAAAAGGAATATTTCCCCAACTTCCCACACAATTCATTTTTACATGGATCATATTTATTTCCAGTATAAGTTATTGTAACAGGTCCACAACATTTTGTTGAAGTTGCAGTAAAATATTGTGGTTTTCCTGGGCAGACATATATTATTTTATTCTTAGGATCAAAATTAACATCAAGTTTGCAATTAGCATGAATTTTACTAGGTGTATTAATAGGATTTGTCATCATTTTTCCTCCTAAAGTGCATAAATTCCCTTTAATTTATTCTATGGAAAAGTAGATAGAAGTGGGACAAATTATATATAAAAGGCATAGTATATTTTGTAAGAATTATACTGAGGATGTTTAAATATGAAAGAAGAAGATTGCAATTCTTGTAAATTTGAAATACATCCAAATAACTTTAATGTAGAGATAAAAGAAATAAAGCCTATATATATCAATGGATGTAAGCCCTTAATATTAGACATAAAGATTAATAATTTTTGTAAAGTCAAAAGTTCTATAGACATAAAATTAAAACCTCATAATGGTGAGTTATATTTTATAGAACCATCAACTTTTATATATAAAGCTTTTAAAGGTTTTTGTGGATTAGATATCTTTCAATTATGTTTAAAAGATGAGTTGGGAGGAGAATCTATAAAAAGTATATTAGTTTACGTAAAAGGTAAAAAAAGCATTAATTTACATCATAAAAAATAAGCTAAGGTATTTCCTTAGCTTATTTTTTAATATATTCTTTCAACGATAAATCCAACCAAACCAGGTCCAGTATGAACTCCAAGAGAAGGGGCAATAGATCCACCTAAGTTACATTCTACAATATTTTTAAAATCCTTTATTGAATCATATAAAATTTTAGCCTTTTCAGGAGCAGCTCCATCTAATACCCAAACTTTACATTTTCCTTTTTCAACATATGGCTTTAATAAATTAACTAGTTTAGATATTGATTGCTTAACGCCTCTTACTTTTGCTGCAGTATGATATATTCCATCATTTCCAACAGTAATTATAGGTTTGATATTAAGAGTTTGTGCTATTGTTCCAGAGACTTTACCAACTCGGCCACCCTTTATTAAATATTCTAATGTATCTATAGTAAAGAAAACATCAATTTTATCTCTTAACTTAGGCAAAAATTCAATAATCTCTTTAAAGCTTTTACCATCTTTAATTAAATTAGCAGTTTCCATTACCATAGCACCTTCTGACATAGTTAAAGTCATAGAATCAAATATAAAAGTTTCAATTCCTGATACATTCTCTGCAGCAAGCCTTGCTGAGTTATAAGTACCTGAAAGTCCACTTGATATTGTTATAATTATTGCATGTGTATATCCTTCATTCTTTAAAGAGGTTAGTACACTAGTAAATTTATCAATGCTAGGTAAAGATGTCGATGGAATTTCCTTAGGCAAAAATTTATAAAGCATCTCAGAAGTTAATTCTATTCCATCATTATACTCTCTATCAGAAAAAATAATTTTAAAAGGTACTACCTTAATATTATTTTCTTTTGCAAAATGCATACTTACATCAGATGCACTATCTGTTATTAATGCTATTTTTTCCATTATGTATTCTCCTTTATGTATATATAATAAAAAGGGTAATTCTATTTTGATTGTTAAATATTTTACTCTTTGTATATTTAGTATATCATAACTTATATTTGCATTATAACCATATTAATTAACTTTTTAATAGAGGACAAGCTGGATCAGGTTTTTTATAATCATTATAGAGTGCATAGGAAATGCACTTAGAACCACCTCGGCATTTAAATGAATAAACACAATTTGTACATTCTTCTGGAATATTTTCATTTCTCAAATCTCTAAAAATATTATTATTGTAATAAATCTCTGAAAGAGATGATATTAATACATTTTCAGTAGAAATAGGCATACGTCTACAGGGAAGTACATCACCATTTTCTAATATAGTTAAAAGAGAATTACCAGCACTACATCCATAAGGATTTTCACCACTTCTCAAAAACTGTAATGCTCTATTTGCAAACACTTCAATATTGCTTAATTTGTTTCTAATTTTTTTGTTTTTTTCAGTGAGTATTAATTCAAAGTATTCTAATGCTTCATCTTTAGATAAAATTTCATTAAACATTTCTTTTCCATTTCCCATAGGAACTAATCTATCTGTCCAAACTTTTGAAGCATTAATCTTTCTGGAATAACTACATACATTAGAAAATTCTTTATAATTTTTTTTATGAGCTGTAAATGATACATGGCTTTTAATATTATGTTTATTTAATATTTTTAGAGCAGACATAGTTTTAATGAAACTTCCATTTCCTCTTATACTATCATGGGTATATTTATCACCCTCCATACTAACTTGAATATGAGATACTTTTAAATCTTTAAGTCTTTTTGCTATTTCATCATTAATGAAAGTTCCATTAGTTAATATACCATATGTAAAGAATTTTCTGTTTTTCTTAAATTCTTCTAATATTTTAAAAAAATCTTCTCTTAAAAAAGGTTCTCCACCAGTAATATTTATATGCCCAGGAATAAAATCTACACATTTATTCTTAGAATATGATTTTAATAAGGTTACATATTGATCTATGACAACTTTTATTTCATCAAAAGTTAATTCATTACCATTATAAGTTTCTTGATAACAGTGCTTGCAGCGAAGGTTGCATCTATTTGTAATATGCCATTGTAATATAAGTCTACTAATAAATTTGTTTTTATACATATTAACTGCCACCACATCCACCACAACTACTGCAAGAGCTACAACTACTGCAAGAGCTACTGGAATCATTTGAAACGAGGCTTGAAGAAGAGTCATTATAAGAACTATATCCTATATTTTCTAAAGATTTAGCATATACAACTGTTTGCGGATAACTCATAAGAGCACTTAACCCAACTATACAAAATGTCATCTCAAGATATTCATCAGTAACATTTTCTGTTTTATTTGAATTATACATTAATCTTGCTTTTTTTAAATAATTATCGAATTCATATTTTGTAACACTGATTCTATTTATGAAAAAATATGAAACTTGAAATATTATTAGCAAAAAAATTAATCCTAACACAGGTTTATTTCTTGAGATCCCCATAATAAGCTTGATAATACCAGGTGTTAATAATATTATATCCATGAATAGTTTTATTAACTTTTCCTTATAGATTTGGTTTTGCGCTTTAAATATATCTCTTTTCTCAATTTTTTTCATGTTTTCTTTTGATATATCTGAAATTAAAGATTTCAAAACAACTGATTTAATTAAATCTTCATACTTAATATTAGTCTTACTCATATTAAGTATTTCTTTTTCAATTATATCATCTGAAATTTCTTTGATTGCAGTAATAAGTGTATCATTTTTACACTTACTAACATCTATCATTTTCTTGCGCCACATCCTAAATAGATAGTAATTTAATATTTCTTTAAAACTACCATTAGATTTAAATGTTAATATCTCTAATGGTGTAATACCATGAACATCTATGTTTCTATTAGAATTTCTATTAATATTATTAAATAATACCTTAGTAAGGTAGATTATTAATATAGAAAACATAGCATAATACAAAAGAAAATCTTGTCCATTTATATTTCTTAAAATATTTAACATACTATTGATTCCTCCTTTGATACTGCCTTATTTTTTATAATTATAATTCATAGCAGGACAAGGGTCAATGACTATACACAGTATAGTTGACTAATCAACTATACTGTGATATTTTATAATTTGTAAAAATAAAAAGGAGGCACATATGAATAATAAATTTAGAGATTTAATTAGACTAACAAATAACATATATAGATGTACTCAAGTATATTTAGATAAAAGATTAGAAAAACTAAATCTTACTACAGGTACTTATCCGTATTTACTTGTGTTAAACAAAAATGAAGGGATAAGTCAAAATGAAATTAGTAGAGAACTTAATGTAGATAAGGCTATGTCTGCAAGAACAGTAAAAAAGTTGATTGAATTTGGTTATATAAGAAAAGAAGAAAATGAAAATGATATAAGAGCATACAAATTATTTTTAACTGATAAAGGGAAAGCGATTATACCTGAAATAATTACTATAATTGAAGGATGGACTAATCATATAATACAAGGAAATGAAGAAGAACAAATAGAAAACGCTTTAGAATTTCTCGGAAAAATTTTAGAAAATGCTAAAGAAATGAAGAAAAATTGCTGTGAAAGGGTGAAAAATATTGAAAGATAAAGATAATGAATTATATAAAAAGAGATGGATAATTTTATTTACAGTTTTATCAGCTACTTTTATGGCTACATTAGATGGGAGCATTGTTAATGTTGCATTGCCTGATATGTCTGATAAATTAAATGTTAGTTCCTCAAGCATTCAATGGGTAGTGACAAGTTTTTTAATTACAATTGTTGCTACAATTTTAATTTTTGGAAGACTTGGTGATATAAAAGGAAAAACGAAAATATTCAAATTTGGTGTAGTACTTTTTACATTAGGGTCATTATTATGTGGATTTACAAGTTCTTTATTAATATTAGTTATAGCAAGAATTATACAAGCTATTGGAGCTGCTGCTACAATGTCTACGAATCAAGGAATTATAACACAAGTTTTCCCAGCTAATGAAAGAGGAAGAGCATTAGGTGTACTTGGAACTTTTGTAGCACTAGGCGCTATGGCTGGTCCTCCATTAGGTGGAATTATTGTGTCTGCTATTAGTTGGGAATACATATTCTTAATAAATGTGCCAATAGGAATACTTGTTTTTATATCAACTATGAAGGTTTTTCCAAAATCAAACAAGGTAGTAGATGAAAAATTTGATGGCAAAGGTGCTTTGTTATTTGGTATATCTACCATTTTATTATTTGGTGCTTTAGTTCAAGGTCAAACCGTTGGATACAATAATATATATATCATATTATCATTTGCCATAGCTTTGATATCATTTATATCATTTATTTGGGTAGAGAGTAAAATAGATTTACCATTACTTTACTTGAAAATTTTTTCAAACAGTTTATTTTCGATAAGTATAGTTTGTGCATTTATTTCATTTATAGCAATTAGTGCATCAAATATTATTTTGCCATTCTATTTTCAAGATGCATTAAAGTTTTCACCAGCTACTACTGGATTTTTTATGATAGTTTCACCCATTGTTTTATCTATAGTAGCCCCATTTAGTGGATATTTATCAGATAAGATTGGATCAGAAATACTTACATTAATTGGATTAACTTTAACTAGTTTAGGATTAATACTTATATCAACTTTGAATGAAAGTTCTCCTGTTATAATGCTAATAATATTTATTATTATTATGACTATTGGGAATGGAATGTTTCAGTCTCCTAACAACTCTTTAGTAATGTCCACTGTAACAAAAGATAAGTTAGGAATTGCTGGTAGTGTTAATGCTCTTATCAGAAATCTAGGTATGGTATTTGGTACTTCATTGGCTACATCATTATTATTTAATAGAATGAGTACTAAGGCAGGTTATAGGGTTGTTGATTATATTGCTGGTAGAGATGATATATTCATATATGGGATGAAATATGTATATATATCAGCAGCTATTCTTTGCTTTATAGGTGCTATAATTACAGGAATAAGATTATACAATAGTAAAAAAGGACAAAGTATAAAAACAGAATATGAAAGCTAGAATGGAATTGAAAATTACAAAAAAGCCTAAGGGCTTTTTTTTTAGAAATAAAAAAAATTTATCTAAAATTCTCAATTGTCAATTAAATAAAATTTCTACATAAGACTTATTAATCTTGGATAAAATATTAAAAGTATATTATTACAAATGAAATAATAAGGATAAAGAACATGAGGTGGAAATGATGAAAAAAATGAAAACAATGGATGGAAATACTGCAGCTGCATATGTTTCGTATGCTTTTACAGAAGTATCTGTAATATTTCCAATCACTCCTTCGTCTCCAATGGCTGAAGTTGTAGATAGTTGGAGTGCACAAGGAAAGAAAAATATTTTTGGTAGGCCAGTTAAAGTTGTTGAGATGCAATCAGAAGCTGGAGCTGCAGGGGCAGTACATGGGTCTCTTCAATCTGGTGCTTTAACGACAACTTATACAGCCTCTCAAGGGTTATTACTTATGATACCAAATTTATATAAAATAGCTGGAGAAGGATTGCCTGGAGTTATACATGTAGCGGCTAGAGCTTTAACTACATCATCTCTTAATATCTTTGGAGATCATCAAGATGTAATGGCTGCAAGACAAACAGGAGTTGTAATACTTGCTGAAGGTTCAGTTCAAGAGGTTATGGATCTTTCACCAGTGGCTCATTTAGCAGCGTTAAAATGTAAAATGCCATTTTTAAATTTCTTTGATGGATTTAGAACATCACATGAAATTCAAAAAATAGAAGTACTAGAATATGAAGATTTAGCATCATTATTAGATAAAAAATCTCTTGATGAATTTAGAGAAAATGCAATGACACCTAATAATCCTGTTACTAGAGGAACAGCTCAAAATTCAGATGTTTACTTTCAAATGAGAGAAGCTGCAAACAGATTCTATGAAGATATTCCAGCAGTAGTAGAGGAATACATGAGTAAGATTACAAGCTTAACTGGAAGAGAGTATCATTGTTTTGATTACTACGGTGCCCAAGATGCAGATAGAATTATAATTGCAATGGGGTCTGTAACAGATGTATGTGAAGAAACAATAGATTATCTAAATAATAAAGGCGAAAAGGTTGGTTTAGTAAAAGTAAGATTATTTAGACCATTTTCAATTGAAAAGCTGTTAAAGGTTATACCTAAATCAGTTAAAAAAATAGCAGTTTTAGATAGAACTAAAGAACCTGGAGCTCCTGGTGAACCTTTATACTTAGATGTTGTTAGAGCATTTTCAGATGAAGAGAATAGACCTATTATAGTTGGCGGAAGATTTGGACTTGGCTCAAAGGATCCAAATCCAGAAAATATAGCATCTATATATGATAATTTATCTAAAGATAAACCTAAAAACAATTTTACAATTGGAATTAAAGATGATGTAACAAACACGTCATTAGATCCAATAATTGGTATAGATGCTACTCCAGAAGGAACAACAAGTTGTAAGTTCTGGGGACTTGGTTCAGATGGTACAGTTGGTGCTAATAAGAGTGCAATAAAGATTATTGGAGATTATACTGAAATGTATGCACAAGGATACTTTTTCTATGATTCCAAAAAATCAGGTGGTGTAACAGTATCTCATTTAAGATTTGGAAAGAAACCTATAAAATCACCATATTTAATAGATAAAGCTGATTTTGTAGCCTGCCATAATCAAGCATATGTTTATAAATTTAATGTTTTAGAAGGATTAAAAAAGAATTCTAAATTCCTATTAAATACAATTTGGAATCCTGAAGAGTTAGAAGAAAAGTTACCTGCTGCGATGAAAAAATTTATTGCAGAAAATAATATTGAATTTTATATAATAAATGCAATTAAGATAGCACAAGATATTGGTCTTGGTGGAAGGATAAATATGATAATGCAATCAGCATTCTTCAAATTAGCTAACATTATACCTGTAGAAGATGCTGTTAAATATCTTAAAGATGCTGTTGTTACGTCCTATAGCAAAAAAGGTGAAAAAGTAGTATCTATGAACCATGAAGCAATTGATAAGGGAGTTCAGTCAATAATAAAAATAGATGTTCCGACTTCATGGAAAGATTCAAAGGATGATAAGTTAGATATTAAAGAAAATCTTCCTGATTTTATAAAAGAAGTTGTAATTCCTATAAACAGATTAGAAGGTTATTCCCTTCCAGTATCTACATTTGTTAAAAATGATATGGATGATGGTACATTTATGCATGGTACTTCTGCATATTTAAAAAGGGGAATTGCAGTAAATGTTCCTGAATGGATACCTGAAAATTGTATTCAATGTAATCAATGCTCATATGTGTGTCCTCATGCAACAATAAGACCTTTCTTATTAAACGATGAAGAGAAAGAGAAAGCTCCTAAAGGAACTAAATTAGTTGAAGCAAAAGCATTAAAAACTAATGAAAAACTTTATTTCTCAATAGGAGTAACTCCTTTAGATTGCACTGGATGTTCTAATTGTGCAGAAGTGTGTCCAGCACCAGAAAAAGCATTAATTATGAAGCCACAAGACTCTCAAGCAGAACAAATTGATGTATGGAATTATACTATTGAAAAGGTTACTAAAAAAGATAATCCTATGAGTAAGTTTACAGTTAAGGGAAGCCAATTTGAAACACCGCTTCTAGAATTTAGTGGAGCATGTGCAGGTTGTGGAGAAACAGCATACCCTAAGCTTATAACTCAATTATTTGGTGATAGAATGATGATAGCTAATGCAACAGGTTGTTCATCAATATGGGCAGCTTCTGCTGAAATGAGTGCATATACAAAGGATAAAAATGGTCATGGTCCAGCTTGGGCAAATTCTTTATTTGAAGATAATGCTGAATTTGGATATGGTATGCATTTAGGTAATACTTATATAAGAGAAACTTTAGCCGAAAATATTAAAGAAGCTTTAAATTCAAGTATATCTGAAAATACAAAAGAAATACTAAAAGATTGGCTGGATAATATGAATGTTGGTGAAGGTTCAAGAATTAGAGCAAACAAAGTTATTGAAGTATTAGAAAAAGAAAATTCAGATATAGCTAAAAAGATACTTAAAGATAAAGATTATCTGGTAAAGAGAAGTCAATGGATATTTGGAGGAGATGGTTGGGCTTATGATATAGGCTATGGAGGCCTTGACCATGTATTGGCAGCTGGTGAAGATGTAAATGTACTTGTTATGGATACAGAAATTTATTCAAATACAGGTGGGCAATCATCTAAATCTACACCTACAGCAGCTATCGCAAAATTTGCAGCTAGCGGTAAAAGAACAAAAAAGAAAGATTTAGGAATGATGGCTATGACATATGGTTATGTATATGTAGCACAAATTTCATTGGGAGCAGATAAAAATCAAGCATTAAAAGCCATTGCAGAAGCAGAAAGTTATAATGGTCCATCACTTATTATTGCATATTCTCCATGTATATCTCATGGAATTCATGTTGGAATGGGTAATTCTGTAGAAGAAGAAAAAAGAGCAGTGCAATGTGGTTATTGGCAATTATATAGATATAATCCTGCTTTGAAGGGTGAAAAGAATCCATTTACTTTAGATTACAATAAAGAATTAAATGGTAAGTTTAAAGAATTCCTAATGGGGGAAGTAAGGTATTCATCTTTGGCTAAAGCTTTCCCAGAGCAAGCTGAAGCTTTATTTGAAAAAACTGAAAAAGATGCACTAGAAAGATTGGCAGGATATAAACGTTTAGCTAGCGAAAAATAGATATTAGTATTATTAAGAATCTTATAAAGGGGAGTATTATCACTTCCTTTTATAAGATTTTTAATAAGTTATAAACATCTATATATTTTAATCATATAATAAATTGAAATTAATAATTTTTATACATGGTGATTTAAAGTGGCAAATAAAAATAATAAAGACACTACTGTTGTAAATAAAGATATAAATCAACTCTCTGTAGAACTTGGCTGGATAAGTAGGGAATTGGTATCATCATATTTTGCTTTTATAGGAACATTTCTTACTGTTACACTAAGAACTTCCCGTTATATTTCAAAATTAGATGAAATAAATAATACTAATTATGCTGATAGTATGGTACTAGCTTTTGGTATGGTTCCAAGTGAAATAATTAAAACTTTTCCTAGAATAATTGATGAACTATTTCTTTCATTAGCAATAAATTCAACTGAAATAAGCTTTGAAAGTTTAGTAAATGCAAATAATATAAGTGATATATCCCAAGATGAAATTGATAATATTAAAAAGGGACTAATAGGTTCATATTTGGCATATATAGCAACAAAAATTGGTTATGATATTGATGTTGCATCTTTGGTTTTCTAGGGATTTGTATATCATCTCATATTCTGAAACATTGAAAATATATTCAAAATTCCATATCCCCAATGAGCATTAGGATAAATATCCCCAGCTCGCTTATTTGTTCCACGTGCAAGGTATGTTTTTATTGTTTGTGAATACATGGAAGAATCATTTCCATCAACTATTCCCCATTGAAATAGCAAAGCAACAGCACCAGTAACTATTGCAGCTGAAACACTTGTTCCATTAATAATAGTTGTAGTGTTATTAGGCGCAACTGTAACTGCATTTACACCACCAGCTGCTACTGTTACTCCGTTAAGTGTGTTGTCACTAAAACCGACTCCTGAATAATTTACAATATTATTATTGTTTTGATTATATGCAGCAGCAGTAATTATAAAGGCTGTATTACTTGGATTAGTTAAAGTTCCATAGATATCTGATGGCATAAATCTTGTTCCGCCAACAGTTAATCCTCTTTGAGGCATCCAAGCATTAAAAATTCCACTAAGAATATATTCACCTGTTATTCTTATTCTCCATATACCAGGTTGAAGCTTATAAATTCTAATTCTAATTAATTGATCTCCACTATTTTCTTCAGGCATATAAAAATTTATTTTCATTTTTGTTTTTTCAAATAGAAAATTATATGTTTCAGTAACATTAATAGCAGGACGAATCGGACCAGTATTTTCACCAGATGGAGATATAACATCTATTGAGAGTATATTAGGTGCATCACTCCAAATTTCAATTGCCCACAAATCTTTTTGTTCAGGAGAAACATCTATCTCAATTTCTTTATTTATACCTGCTTCAGGAATAATTCCAGAAGTATGTTCCCCTTCAGAACGCTCATTGCCAGAGCCTGTAATCAAAGCAACCCCTGTTTTTGAACAAATGGAATCTATATATTGATCAATAATATCAGTTCCATCATGATTCCCTAAATTTGTTCCAAGTGGAAAGCATATAGCAAGAGGTTTATAGAACCTTAATGAATATCTATTTAGGAATTCTAATGCTGCAAATATAACTGTTACATTGAACACTGGTACTTCTATATTAAATTGAGCTTCAAAAGAGAAATCTTCAATTAACTTTATTACTATAAAATTACATTCTGGAGCAATTCCTTTTAAAGTAGGATTTTTACCTGAAGCACCAACTATACCAGCCATACTAGTACCATGACCAAGTATATCTCTAGTTGGAACTATGTCATAAGGGGACTTTCCTTCATTTGAAGCATTTATTGCTTCTTGTATTTTATCTTTAGTATATATTGAGCCTAAAGGCACATTAATATCACTATTAATATTCCCAGTAGTAATTGTCATATCCCAAATTAGTTCAATTCTTGTTTGCCCATTAGAATCTATAAATTCTTGACTTAAATAATCTATCCCAGAATCTATTATTGCAACATTAACACCTCTTCCAGTAAGACTTAATGGTAAATTAAGTTGCAAAAAATCTACCTGAGTAGCTTCTATTGGAGATATCTCTTGCAATGTATACATTTCTGCTGGCTTAACATAAACAATAGTAGGAAAAAATGGACTTGTTATATTAATTTCTATATCTTTTTTAACACTAATTATAGCATATCTTTCATTAATGATAGTTGCATAATAATCAGGGAATCTAGATAGATCTTCTAGAATATTTCCTTGATATTGTACTACATAATGATCAAAATTTATATCATAAAAAATATTTGGAGGAGTTTCATTAAGTCTGTTCATTCAATGCCTCCTTCTATTTAGGAATTCTAATAAATAAATTATTTATATTATATTCGATAAATTTAGTTTTTCTATTTGACATTTCATTTGAATTTTTTTCACTTCTATTTACTTCACCATAAGAACCACTAATAATATTAAATGTATCTAATAAATCAAAATCCCCATATCCAGTTTCTCTATTTGGAAATTTATACAAAGCATTTCTATATGCACCATAATAAAAATAACTTCTGATTTTTTTTGAATGCATTGTTCTATCATTATTTTTAACTATGCCCCATTCTAATAAAAGAGCAGAAGCTCCAGCTATAACAGCACTTGCAGCAGAACTACCGGAAAGTGTGATATTTCCTCCACCTGGCTTTGTTGTCAAAATATTAGAACCTAGTGTAGCTATATCAGGATTTATAAATCCATCTGAATTAAATCCTCTTCCTGAAGATGGGATTCTTGAATTATTTTCGCCAAAATATCCTACTGTAACAACATTCAAAGCAGTACTTGGTACTGTTAATGTGATATATGGATCAGGTTCAAGAAATATTGTCCCTTCAGGTAAAGTTATTTTTGGCGGAAGCCAAATATCAAATCTACCATTAACAACATATTCACCTGTAAGCTGAAATCTCCAAATGCCTGGTTTGATATTCTCAAAATTAACTTCAATTACTTCATGTCCAGTAAAATGCTCTGGAGTCAAGTACCTAATATTCATAACTGTATTTGTATAAACAAATAAATGTTGTTCTCTTTTATCGATTTTAGATTCATAGAGACTAGATGATTCTCCAGTTGGAGAAGTTACCATTAGAGAAACACGGCTCGGCTTTTGAATTATTATTCTAAAAGCAAGATGTTTAATTTCTCTAGGGATTCTTAATTCAACAACTTTTAAATCTCCTTGAGAAACAATGACTCCAGAAGCATGTCCTTGTGAATCGCCTTCATTCCCAACCCCCATTACCATACACAGTCCTCTTATTCCTCCTAAATTTGATATATATCTAGCTATAAGACTTAAGGTATCATGACTCAAGTCAGTTGTCCCCACATTTGAATTGATCACCATGGGTTTTTGTAATATTAGACTAATATTTTTTAAATATTCTATAGCAGCAACGATTTCAGAAGCATTATAAGTTGGCACATTAAAAATTCCATTATCAGATAAAACTTGTTTAAAATAAGTTGATTGAAAAAGTTTTACAATTACAAACTCACAGTCATGTGCAACACCTTGAAATTCACTATTATATCCTCTTGCACCTATTATTCCAGCAATTTTAGTTCCATGACCAATTTCATCTTTTGAAGGAACTATTTGATAAGGGTCTTGATTATTTTTAGCTGCTACAATAGCATTATTAATTTGTTCATTTGAATATATTTCACCCATATATACAGAAGGATTAGTACTATTTTCTATTGATTGATCCCATATATTAATAATTCTAGATGTACCATCTTCTTTTATAAACTCCTCATTAAGATAATCTATTCCAGTATCAAGGATACCAACTAAAACACCATTCCCAGTTAAGTTTAGATAGGGGCTAATTTTTATTGTATTTATGTTGTCTACATTAGAAGGAGAGGTTTCCTCTAAAACAAACATCGGCCTGTATCCTATGTAAATAATTGAAGGTACATCTATTAATACACGAGATAGATTTTTATATTCTATAGCTAAAACTCCAATACTTTCTGTAATTATATCACCACAAGCATATGAAACTTTATCTATCTGCTCTTTATAATTTCCCCTATATTCAATAACAAAGTTTGCAAACTTAGAATCATGATACATATTTCTGCATATACGTGTGTTTATCATGTTTAACTCCATTTTAAATAAGCTTTAATACTATTGTATTTATGTTTATAAATATTAATGATAACATTATTATAATAAGGATTAAGTAAAAAATAACAAATATTCAAATTATAGCACTTCATTAAACACACTTATTATCAAGGATACATATTTATATAAGTATATAATAAATCCTTGGAGGGCAAAAATGAAGGGAATAGATATATCAAATCATAATGGAAACATTGATTTTAACAAAGTAAAAGATAGTGGGGTAGAATTAGTATATATTAAAGCTACAGAAGGGACTACCTATAAAGATCCTTATAGAGATGTTCATTACAATGGAGCCACAAGTGTAGGATTGCCTGTAGGATTTTATCATTATTTAGTTGGAAGTAGTTCCCCAGAAACTCAAGCAGAAAATTTTTATAATGCTATAAAAGATAAAAATAATATTTTGAAACCAGCTTTGGATATAGAAGCAACTGGTTTTAATGTAATGGAGTATGCTTTAACATTTATAAGTAAGTTCAACACATTATCTGATTTGCCTATAGTAATATATTCATCTCCATATTATATTAATAATAATTTAGATAGCAGACTTACAAGTTATCCTTTATGGGTTGCTCATTATGGGGTTGATACACCTATGAGAAATAATGTTTGGGGGTCAAACTATGTTGGACACCAATACACAGAGAAAGGTAATGTTCCTGGAATAAGTGGAAATGTAGACTTAAATAATTTTTATGATGGAATTTTTATATCAAGTAGAGGTAATTCATCACAAGGACAAGAATATACTTTACTTGAAAAGGCTAGAAATTATATTGGTTCAAGAACTAAAGAATTACAAGAAAAGCTGATATCTAGAGGATATGATTGTGGTGGGTATGGTGCCGATGGAATTTTTGGACAAGGAACATTAAATTCATTGTTGCAATTTCAAAGAGACAATGGCCTTGTTGCCGATGGATTAGCTGGAACACAAACTTTTTCAAAACTGAATAGTGAGGAAGATAGTATAATAGCTAAATTACAAACTGAAATAAATTCTCAAGGATTTGGTAAAATTTCAGTTGATGGAATTGCTGGAAATGAAACAATAAATTATTCACCAACACTTAAACTTGGTACTAAAGGAGAAATAACAAAGGTTCTACAAATTTTATTAAATAGAAAAGGATATAGTTTAGCCATAGATGGGATATTTGGAACAGCAACACAAAATGCAGTTAAATCATTCCAGCGTAGTAAGGGCCTTTCTGAAGATGGAGTAGTTGGTAGTAATACTTGGCGTAATATATTAAAGTAATAATTAGGTATAAATAGTTATTTGTCGTAATCAAATTTATGGGAAGAATATAATTATTTTAAAGAGGAAAAAGAATATTTTTATAGATAACACAAATAACATTTATACCTTTAACAACATATTATAAAAAAGTATGAAATAGACTTTTTTATAATATTTTTTCTCTTAAAATTATAAAATTTCGTAGTATTACACATTGTAAAATTTTAATAAGACCATATAAATGTATTTTGCGATGTTTCAATTGATTTTAATAAAACATAATTATAAACTTAGGCTAACAAGTGTTTCAATAGACTAGGGGGAGAAAAATGAAAAGAAAAACAAAAAAAATAATAACTATTTTATGCTTGCTATTTTTAGCCACACCTTTAATTTCTTGTGGTAAAGAAGAGAGTAAAGCTCCAGAAGAAGTTGTAAAAGCATATATAGGTACATATTTAAAATCAAAAGATGTTGATTTTGAAAAAGCTGGAATAGATAGAGATAAGGTAGAGGAGATAGCTAATAAAAGAGATTATAACTTAATCAATATGTTTGATTTTACTAAAGAAACTAACGAAGGTGACTTTTTAAAAGCTTTGTATTCAGCATTAAGTAAAGTAGAGTATACTATAGCATCGTCAAGTATTGAGGATAATACAGCTAAAGTTGCTATAGGTATTAAAGGAATAAACTTAGATTCTATTAAAAATGATAGTTATAAATTTATGTTAGAAGAAAAGAAAAAGAAAGTCATGAAACCTGATGAAAGGGAAGCAGTTTATATAAATTCTGTAATTGATAAGCTTAATAATATAAAATTGGATGAAAGTAAAACTATAGAAATTGAACTTAATAAAGCTTCAGATAATTTATGGGAATTAACAGATGATAGTTTAACTAAATTAGAATCTGCAATTACTGAAAAAGAGGCTTATACTAGATCAACAGATGAAGTACCTGATACTTTTAAAGGAATGATTAAACAATCATCCTAGAAGTTTACATCAAAAATAAAAAACTATCCAAAATGATTGGATAGTTTTTATTTTATTACTTTCTTTTTGTAGCAACTTCAACATTAACTTTTCTTTTGTTAATTCTATTACCAGTACATAAAGAAAGAACTTTATCAGATACATCTTTATCAACTGTTACAAATGAAAAACTTTCTAATATATCAATTCTATTTACTTTCTTGCCTGTTATATTAGCTTTTTCTGTTATAAATTTTACTAATGTTTTTGGTGTTAAATCATCTCTTTTTCCTATAGAGAAGAATAATCTAACATCATTATGATTTTTAGACCTTTCTCCACCTTCAAATGATTCTCTTTTAGGGGTTTCCATAACATTACCAGTATAGTTAAAGCTCATTTCTTTATCAAATTGCATTTTCATAATTGTAGCAACCACATCAGCAGGTTTGTAGTTTTCACAAAGATTAGTAGCTAATTTAATGTATTTAGAATAATCTCCATCAGCTAAAACTTTTTCTATTTCCATTTGTTTAGTGTTAAATTTAGATTCTAATATTTCATCAACTGTTGGAACAGACATTTTTGTAATTGTTCCTTTTGTTACTCTCTTAATTTGATTAAGCATTGAAAATTCTCTTGGGGTAATGAAAGAGTAGGCAGTACCTTCTCTATTAGCTCTACCAGTTCTTCCTATTCTATGTACATAACTTTCAACATCTTGAGTTAAGTCATAGTTTATAACATGAGTTATTCCTTCAACATCAATTCCTCTTGCAGCTACATCAGTTGCAATTAGATAATTTAATGAACCTTCCTTAAATCTTTTAAGGGTTCTCATTCTATGAAGTTGTGACATATCTCCATGCATTCCTTCAACAACGAAATTTCTGGCTTGAAGCCCTTCAACTAAATCATCAACACCTTTTTTAGTTTTACAGAAAATAATTGCAGCGTTTGGGGTATCAAAATCTAAAACTCTACAAAGTGCTTCAAATTTATTTTTTTGATTAACTTCAAAATATCCTTGTTTAATTTTAGAAACTGTCATAGCAACCTTTTTGATATTAACTATTTTAGCATCTTTTTTCATATACTTCTTAGCTAATTTTTCAATTTGAGGTGGCATTGTAGCAGAAAATAATAGAGTCTGTCTTTCTTCAGGCAATTCTTTTATAACATCTTCAATATCTTCAATGAATCCCATGTTTAACATTTCATCAGCTTCATCTAATACTAAGAATTGAGCATCTTTTAAGTTAAGCGATTTTCTTCTAATAAGATCTAATACTCTTCCTGGAGTACCAACAACTACATCAACGCCTCTTTTTAACTCTCTCATTTGTTTTTGTATTGAATCTCCACCGTAAATTGGTAACACAGTTATTTTTTCATATTTTGATAATTTATTTAATTCTTCGTAAACTTGAATAGCAAGTTCTCTAGTTGGAGCTAAAACAATTGCACCAACATTTCCAGTTTTAATAAGATTATTTAATAAAGAACAACCAAAAGCAGCTGTTTTACCAGTTCCTGTTTGTGCTTGACCTATTAGATCATTTCCTTCTAATGCTATAGGAATAGCTTCTGCTTGGATTTGTGATGGATTCTCATATCCTAAATCCTCTATAGCTCTTAATAAATCTGGTTTTAAATTTAAATCTTTGAACGTAATTTTTTCCATGTAATGTTCCCTTCATTTTATATTTGCTTCATATATTGTTAAATTTTTAAAATTGCACATTTAATCTTTATATATATTTGCACTAACTTTCTAAGTATAGCTTACTTGAGACAATAATGCAAAGAATTTTAATTTTAATTCCAAGGAGATGCATCAGAAGGCATTCTTAAATCACCTCTAGGTGATAGTGAAATTGAACCAACTTTGGGTCCATCTGGAAGAGCACTTCTTTTAAATTGCTGTGTAAAGAATCTCCACATAAACTTATCAAGCCATTTTTGGATTTCTTCATCACTATAATCTTCCTTAAAAGCATTTTTAGCTAAAAAGAAAATTCTTTCTTTAGATGAACCATGTTTAATAAAATGATATAAGAAGAAATCATGCAATTCATATGGCCCTACAATATCTTCAGTTTTTTGCGATATTTTTCCTTCACTATCTTTAGGAAGAAGTTCTGGACTTACTGGAGTATCTAAAATATCTATTAATGTAGCTGCGACAGAAGGAGTAGATTCTCTATCAGCAACATATTTAACAAGATACCTAACAAGAGTCTTAGGAATAGATGGGTTAACAGAGTACATTGACATATGATCACCATTATAAGTACACCATCCTAAAGCTAGCTCTGATAAATCTCCTGTACCAATAAGAAGTCCACCTTCTTTATTAGCTAAGTCCATAAGAATTTGAGTTCTCTCTCTTGCTTGAACATTTTCATAAGTAACATCATGAATCTCTTTATTATGCCCAATATCTTCAAAATGCTGAAGAGATGCCTTAACAATATTAATTTCTCTTAAATCACAATCAAGTTCTCTACATAAATTTAATGCATTATTATAAGTTCTATCAGTTGTTCCAAACCCAGGCATAGTAATTGCAACTATATTTTTCATAGGATACTTTAATAATTCAAATGTTTTTACAATTACAAGCAATGCAAGAGTAGAATCTAGTCCCCCTGATATTCCTATAACCGCTTTTTTAAGCCCAGTATGCTCAAATCTCTTTGCAAGGGCAGATGATTGAATGTTAAAAATCTCTTTAGAACGAAGTTCTCTTTCAATTTCATTTGAAGGAACAAATGGATATTTATGAACATATCTATCAAATTCTTTTATTTCAACATTTTCATAAGAAAATTTAATTACTTTAGGTTCTGTATTTAACATTTTTGTAGAATCTCTAAAACTTAAATTTTTCATTCTTTCTGAATTAAGTTTAAAAATATCTACAATTGAATAAATCACTTCATTATCTCTTTGGAATCGTTCATTTTCTTTTAGTATCCCACCATTTTCGCTTATTAATAAATGTCCACTAAACAATAAGTCAGTAGTAGATTCATGAACTCCTGCAGAGGCATAAATGTAAGAGCATATACAACGTGCACTTTGATTTTTTATAAGATCACGTCTGTAATCCATTTTGCTAACAAGTTCATTTGAGGCAGATAAATTACCTATTATGTTTGCTCCCATAAGTGCTAAATATGAACTTGGAGGAATTGTAACCCAAAGGTCTTCACAAATTTCAACTCCAAAATTAAAATCTTTACATGAAAAAATTAGGTTTGTACCAAAATCTATATCTTTTTGAAATGGAAGATCTATGATTTTATTTGTAATACCAATTCCTTCTGTAAACCAACGTTTTTCATAAAACTCACTATAATTAGGTATGTATGATTTTGGAACTATACCAAGAATTTTGCCTTTAAATAGTATGTAAGCTGCATTATATAGTGTGTTTTTATGTAATAATGGTGCTCCAACAGCTATAAGAATATCAAGATTTTTAGTTTTTTCAAGTAATTCACTTATTCCATCCATAGATTTATTTAATAAAGTGCTTTGCAAGAATAAATCTGAACAAGTATAAGAAGTTATCGATAGTTCTGGAAAAACTATGATTTTTGATTCATTTTCTATAGCTTCTTTTATGCATTCAACAATATTTGAAAGATTAAATTCTACATCTCCTACTTTTGTTTTAGGACAAGCAGAAGCTACTTTTATAAACTCCATATTTTTCAACTCCATTATGTAATTATTTTCACTACATCACTAGTAGTATTGCATTTATTTTTATTCTATAAACATAATAAAATGAAAATATTAGAAAAGCAATGAAAAACGGAGAAAAAGAAACAGCAAACTCATTAAGAGTTAATTAATAACCTTTAACAAAGAAAAACAAACCTTGTGCAGAAAAGAGATAGCAAATACAATATATACATAGACGAAATAACTATCAGTTAATTGTCTTTAGATGTTATAATTATAATATATATATACTAGTACTAAAAGGAAAGGGGATAATAGTGTGGAGATGCTTATATTTTGGCTAGTTTTCTCCATTGGAATGGTAATTGTTGATATTTTTACAAGTACATTTTTATTTGTGTGGTTTGCTTTTGGAGGAGGAGCAGCTATAGTAGCTAATCTTTTAGGGGCTAATATTACGATTCAAATTATTGTATTTGGATTAATAGGTATTTTAGCTGTTGCAATTGGTTATCCATGGGCAAAGAAAAAATTTAAAACTTCAATCAAACATACACCTCTTATGGAAGAAACTTATGTGGGGAAACAATTTACTGCTGAAGAAGATATAGAAAAAACTACAAGATTTAAAGTTTCAGGTATTTATTGGACAGGTTCTAATGTGGGTAACATAATTAAAAAAGGACAAAAATTCGAAGTAGTTGGAATTGATGGAAACAAATTAATGATTAAGGGAATCAAGGAGGAAAATAATGAATAGTGCAGGATTATTTATTTTAGGAGTAATAGTGGTTTTATTACTAATACTTTTAACAGCATCTATAAAAATTGTAAATACAGGATATGTTTATGTAGTAGAACGTTTAGGACAGTTTCATAAGGTATTAGAACCAGGTTGGCATTTTATGATTCCATTTGTAGATTTTGTTAGAAAAAAAGTATCTACAAAGCAACAAATTTTAGATGTAGAACCTCAATCAGTTATAACAAAAGATAATGTTAAAATTTCAGTTGATAATGTTATATTCTATAAACTCTTAAATGCTAAAGATGCAGTATATAATATTGAAAATTATCAAGCAGGTATAGTTTATTCATCAACTACTAATATGAGAAATATAATAGGTAATATGACACTAGATGAAGTATTATCAGGAAGAGATAAGATAAATCAAGATCTTTTAAGTATAATTGATGAAGTAACAGATGCTTATGGTATCAAAATTCTTTCAGTAGAAATTAAAAACATAGTACCTCCAGGAGAAATACAACAAGCTATGGAAAAGCAAATGAAAGCTGAAAGAGATAAGAGAGCTGCAATACTTGTAGCAGAAGGACAAAGACAATCTCAAATAGAAAAAGCTGAAGGTGAAAAGAGAGCTAAGATATTAGAAGCAGAAGCTGCAAAAGAAGCTCAAATAAGAAGAGCAGAAGGTTTAAAAGAATCTCAACTTCTTGAAGCAGAAGGTAAAGCAAAAGCTATAGAAGCAATAGCACAAGCTGAAGCTGAAGCAATTATGAAAGTCAATAAAGCAATAATTGAATCTGGTACAGATGAAAAAGTTATAGCTTTAAAACAAGTTGAAGCATTAAAAGAAATGGCAACAAATCCAGCAAATAAGCTTATTTTACCAAATGAAACTTTATCATCATTAGGAAGTATAGCTGCTATTGGAGAAATGCTTAAAGGAAAAGAATAATTTATTTACATTGAATGTTTCACAGCTTATATAGCTGTGAAACATTCTTAAAGAGATAGGGGTGTTACTTCTATGGTTATTTTTATAATTTCCATAGTAATTACGATTTTAGGCTTTACTATTTATACAAAAAAAATGTATAAACTAGGATATATGTTTTTTTACTATAAATCTATTGATAAAAAATACAAGATTAAAAATATTAAAGATAAAGAAGAGATTGCAGAAATTACAGGAACTTACATGATAGTTATTGGATTGATTATGGGAATGGTTTATTTACTATCTATGGTTTTTGATATAAGAATTTTGATATTATTAGCTTTGATAACTTTACCAATATTTCATTATAAGTTATACAAAAGCCTTAATGAATATAGAGGTGAAAAGATAGAAGAACAATAAATTTTTCAAGAAGTACATGAACAATGTATTTCTTTTTTTGCTTTAGAATAAAAATTCCACTTTTGTTAATAATTAAAACGAGATATTTATTTTGGGGGTTGTTAATGTATAAACGTATAGATTTAATAGATGAATTTAGAGGAGCAGCCATAATTCTTATGATAACATATCATTTCTTTTATCAGGGAGTCTTATGGGGAACTTTAGATAGTAAATTATTAGATAATCAAATAATTGAAGCTGTTAGACTTAGTTCTGAGGTTTTATTTATATCAATAGCTGGAATAAGTAGTTCTTTTAGCAAAAATAATTATAAAAGAGGATTAATATGTCTATATTGTGGAATTTTAATTACCTTTACTACATATTTTTTCATTCCTGATGAGTTAATTTCTTTTGGAATATTACATTTTCTTGGTATCTCAATGATTTTATATGAACTTTTCAAAAATAAATTAAAAAAAATTAAACCTCTCAATGGAATTGTTATATCTTTAATGTTTTTTACATTAACTTATTTAATTTTTTATAAGGAAGTTTATTTAAATGATTTACTAAGTGTGTATTGGATTAATTATTTGAGAAATAACGGATATTTGAATATTATTGGTCTTACATCAAACACCTTTATTAGTTCAGATTATTTTCCTATGATACCATGGATTTTTCTATTTTTCACTGGAGTATTTGCTGGTAAAATAATAAAGAGTGTATATAAGATTAAAGAAAATCTCACTACAAAACTTAATATTTTAGCATATTTAGGTCGACATTCACTTATGATTTATATGACACATATTCCTATAATAATAGGTATTGTACTATTATTACAATATATATAATAAATGATTCAGAAAAGAAAATTGAGAATGAAGGATTGGAAGAAATTCTGCTAGAATTTTATCCATCATTCTTAATTTTTAAACTGACCATAGTTTCCTATAATATTCTTCTCCATATATATGGTAAAACGCCAAAATGTCAAGGAATTGATTGAATTAGATTTCTCTCCTAGGTATTCTCATTTCAATATGCTCTTCAATTTTTTTTACCATTTCTATATCCTTATCAGCAACAAACATGCAAGTATAACCTTTTTCATTAGCTCTACCAGTTCGTCCTATTCTATGTATATAAGCTTCAACAGATTCTGGAACATCATAATTATAAATATGTGTAACTCCAGTAATATCTAGTCCTCTGGATGCAACATCAGTAGCTATTAGATATTGAATTTTAGCATCTCTAAAACTTTTCATTATTCGTTCACGCTTATTTTGAGGGACATCACTATGAATTTTTTCTGTGTTATAGCCTCCTTGAGCAAGTGCTAGTTCTAAATTATCAGCTCTTCTTTTAGTTCTACAAAATATTACAGCCATAAAAGGGTTATCCTTATCTAGAACCTTTTTTAAAGAGTCTTGTTTCCATCTATCAGTAGTTTCTATAACTTCTTGTTTTATGCTATCTAGAGTTATTCGATCTTTCTTTACGGAAACAACAGTTGGTTCATTCATATATCTATATGCAAGTTTTTTCACTGCAGAATCCATTGTAGCAGAAAAGCAAAGAGTTTGATGTTTTTTTGAACATACTTTTTTTATTGCTTCAACTTCATTTTTAAATCCCATAAATAGCATTTGATCTGCCTCATCCAATACAAATGTTTTAAGTTTAGATAAATTAATTGTTCCTCTCTTAATATGATCTAGTAATCTTCCAGGAGTTGCAATTATAAGTTGAATATTTCCTTTAATCTTTTTAATTTGGGAACCAATATCTTTACCACCATAAGCAGCTAGAATATTAATATCCTTTGCTTCTTTTAATTTGTTAGCCTCATCATAAATTTGAATTGCAAGCTCTCTTGTAGGGGTAAGTACTAAAACTTCTGTAAAATTTGATTTTGAATTCATATTTTCAAAAAGTGGAAGTAGGAAAGCTAATGTCTTACCAGTTCCAGTGTCCGCTTCAGCTATAACATCTTTTTTATCCTTTATTATAGAAATACATTCACATTGAATAGGAGTAGGAGTTTTTATACCATTTTCCTTTAATTTATTTATTATATCTTTAGATATACCTAATTCACTAAAATTCATTATTATCTACCTTTCATGTTTTTATTTTAGGAGCTCTTATATAATACCATAATCATTAATATACTAACATAATCAAATAAAAACTTTCATAAATATAAGTTGAAAAAGAATAAATAGGAGAATAGCTCTATGGATTTAATTTGTTCTATTGGGCCAACTGTTAACACATTAGAGGATATTCATAAATACTATAAAGCTGGAATGACCATACCTAGGTTTAACTTTTCACATGTTGATTATGATAAATTTGACAGATTAATTTTAGGAATAAAGACATGCTATCCAGAAATGAAAATTCTTCAAGATCTTCAAGGTAACAAGCTAAGAGTATCAAGGATATATAGAAAAGAAACTAGGGTTTACAATGGAGATAGAGTTATATTTTGTTTAGAAAAAAATTTTTTTAATTTAGTTAAAAAAGAAAAATTAGAGAAGATTAAAATAATACCTATTTCTTATGAAGGCAGTTTATCTGATTTAAATAATGCCCATATTATTTTTATGAAAGATGCTACTATGAGTTTTAAAATAGTCGAACATAATAAAGAATATATAGGTACTATTACAGAAAGGGGCGGCATGATACGAGCAGAAAAAGGTATAAATGCACCAGGAATGATACGAGATAATCTAAAACTAACTAATAAAGATAAAAAAGATATACTTTGGGGAATAAAAAGAGGAGTAAATATTATATGTCTTTCATATGCAACCTCATCAAAAGATATTATTGAAGTTAAGGAATACATAAAAAAATGTAAAATAAATAATAATAAATCTAATCTAATTAAGGTGTGGGCAAAAATTGAATGTTTAGAGGGATTAAATAATTTTGAAGAGATTTTAAAAATTAGCGATGGAATAATTCTTGGAAGAGGCGACTTAAAATCCGAAGCACCTATTGATGATATTCCTTTGATACAAGAAAATTTATTAATTAGAATGAGAAAAAGTAAAAAACCATTTGTAATAGCAACATATATTCTAGATTCAATGAAAAAAAGTATAATTCCATCTTTAGCTGAGATTAATGATATATATAACTTTACAAAGCACAAGGTAGATGGTCTTATGTTAAGTACTGAAATAACAATGGCTAAGGATCCTATAGGTCTTATAAATTATCTAAACAATTTACTTAATAAGTATGATGAAAAAATTAAAAATTAATTTAAATCTTATGAACTGATTAAATATTATGTTAAGTAATTTTTGAAAAAATATATAATTCATGCTATCTTTATTTTATAAATTTATAAGAGGATTGATAGAATGGATTTTGTTGCAATAGATTTTGAAACTGCAAACGAAAAAAGAAATAGTGCATGTTCTTTAGGATTATGTAAGGTTGAGGATGATATTATAGTAGAAGAAAGATATTGGCTTATTAAACCTCCTGAACTGAGATTTGTTCCTCAAAACACGTGGATTCATGGGATTTATCCTGAAGATGTTGAAAATGAAAAAAATTTTAAAGAACTTTGGGAAGAAATTAAGCCTTACCTAGAAGGAAATCTTTTAATAGCTCATAATGCTTCTTTTGATATGAGTGTACTAAGAAGCCTTTTTGATTATTATGGTATTGATGTTCCATATATAAAATATGCTTGTACTGTCATACTTTCAAAAAATCATATAGATGAGGTTAAAAATCATAAGCTTAATACTTTAGCTGATTTTGTTGGTTATAAATTTAAACATCATCATGCATTAGAGGATGCTAACGCTTGTGCAAATGTTATGATTTATATTAAAAAATTACTTAATATAAATGATTTATTGTCCTTGAATTTGAAAGGGGGTATTACATTAGGTGAAATTCATTCAGATGGATATACACCTTGTTCATCACTAATAAAAAATAAATTTAAAGTAACTAAAAGTGAGGCATTAAGTTTTGCGTCTATAAATCAAGAAATAGATTATTTTACAGACAAGGTAGTTGTATTTACTGGGCCTTTAAATTCAATGAAAAGGTATGAAGCTTCATCAATTATTACCAGGTTAGGTGGAAGAGTAGGCAGTAGTGTAACTAAAAAAACTGACATATTGATTACAGGAATTAAAAATAGAGAAAAAATAGATAATATTTATAAAAGTACAAAGCTTAGAAAAACAGAATCATTGATTAAAGTAGGACAAGAAATTGATATTTTAACTGAAGACGAATTTTTATCTTTAATATCAAATGAGAACAATTAGTTAATATTATTACAGTTTAATGCCTTCATTGTACATTAACAAAAATTATAGTAAAATAGTTAAGATTAATGTAAGGAGGCTTTTACATGAGCAAAGTAATCGTTATTGGTGCTGGACCAGCAGGCATGATGGCAGCTATAACAGCAGGTAAAAATCATGAAGTTATTCTTTTAGATGGAAATGAGAGGATAGGTAAAAAATTATATATTACAGGTAAGGGTCGCTGTAATGTAACTAATGCAAAAGATATTTCAGAATTTTTTGATTTTATTCCAGGAAATCCACATTTTTTATACAGTTCTTTGTATACTTTTACTAACGAAGACACCATGAGTTTTTTTGAAAATGAAGGTATAAAGTTAAAAATAGAAAGAGGTGGAAGAGTATTTCCTGTTTCAGATAAATCATCAGATATAATACATGGATTGTCAAATGGGCTTAGTAAATCAAATGTAAAAATTTTATTAAATCATAAGGTAACTGATATAAAATTTCAAAACAATAATATTAAAGAGATAGTAGTTAATGATTCACTAAAGATTAATGGAGATTATTTCATTATAGCTACTGGTGGGGCATCTTATCCTTTAACTGGTTCTAGAGGGGATGGGCAAAGACTTTCCAAAAAACTTGGTCATAAAATTATAGATTTAAAACCATCTTTGGTTCCTATAGAAATAATAGATAATTGGGTTAAAGAACTAATGGGGTTATCACTAAAAAATGTAAATGTAACCATAAAAGCTGGTAAAAAAAATGTATATAGTGATCAAGGAGAAATGCTTTTCACCCATTTTGGAGTTTCAGGTCCATTAATTTTAAGTGGAAGTAGATTTATTAAAGGTGGCAAAGAGTATTCTTTGATAATTGACTTAAAGCCAGCATTATCTATTTCTGATTTAGACAAAAGAGTTCAAAAAGATTTTCAAAAATATATAAATAAAGATTTTAAAAATTCTCTTGATGAACTTTTGCCTAAAAAAATAATACCAGTAATAATTAGTCTTACAGAAATTCCTGAATCAAAAAAAGTAAATGAAATTACTAAGGAAGAGCGAAAAAATCTAGTCAATATAATTAAAAATTTAGAAATGAAAGTAAAAGGACTTAGAAATCTTGATGAAGCAATTGTAACTGCAGGTGGAATAGATACTAAAGAAATTGATCCTTCAACAATGAAATCTAAAATTATTAATAATTTATCTTTTGCAGGAGAAGTTATTGATGTAGATGCCTTTACTGGAGGGTATAATGTTCAAATTGCTCTTTCAACAGGATATATTGCTGGACTAAATATTTGACTTGTAGAAAATAGTAAAAAATTATATAATTTAAAATAGAGTTCTAGAATAAGAAAGGTGGAAATACACTTTGAAAATATCAGTTGCTATAGATGGCCCTGCTGGAGCAGGTAAAAGCACTATTGCTAAGTTAGTAGCCAAAAATTTTGATTTAATGTACATAAATACAGGAGCTATGTATAGAGCAGTTGCTTTAAAAGCACAAGAAAAAGGCTTAGAATCAGAAGATGTAACAGAAATTTGCAGCTTAATAGAAAATATGAAAATGAGATTTGAAAAGGATGACCTAATCTTAAATGATGAAAATATCCAAAGTAAAATAACACTGCCAGAAATCAGTTCAATAGTTTCTGCATATGCTTCAATACCTGAAGTTAGAAAAATGTTAGTTAAACTTCAAAGAGAAATGTCAAAAGAATTTGATGTAATAATGGATGGTAGAGATATTGGCACTGTAGTACTTAAAGAATCACCTTTTAAGTTCTTTTTAACAGCAACGCCTGAAGAAAGAGCTACTAGAAGATATAAAGAATTAAAGGAAAGAAATATTGAGTGTTCTTATGATACTATCTTGAAGGATATTATAGAAAGAGATTATAAGGATTCTCACAGAGAAGTAGATCCTTTGAAAAAAGCTGATGATGCAATTGAGGTTGACACAACAGGTCTCAATATAGAACAGGTTACTGATAAAATTATTGAATTTATAAATCTTAAGATTAATGATTAACTTATTGAATTTAGGGGAGTTAATAAAATGAGAATAGTAAAATTAGCTGATAATGCTGGATTTTGTTTTGGAGTACAACGTGCAGTTGAAGAAGCATTAAAAATACAAAAAGAATATAACAGAAAAATTTATACTTTAGGACCATTGATTCATAATAATGATGTGGTTAATTTTTTAGAAGAAAATAATATTTATGCTATAGGACTTGATAATTTAGATAATTTAATTAAAGAAGATGTAATAGTAATTAGATCACATGGAGTAGGGAAAGATACAATTAAAGAACTTGAAAATAGAGAACTAATTGTTATTAATGCTACATGTCCATTTGTAACTAATATCCAAAGAAAAGTACAAAAATTTTCTGAACAAGGTTATGGTATTGTTATACTTGGTGATGAAAAACACCCTGAAGTTATAGGTATTAATGGATGGTGCAACAATGACGCAATAATAACAAAAGATGGATCACTTCCTACAGATTTACCTAAAAAAATTTGTGCAGTGTCTCAAACTACTGAAAAGAAAGAAAATTGGGATAAAACTGTATCAAATCTTAATGGAAAAAGTGAAGACATATTAACTTACAATACAATTTGCTTAGCCACTGAAGAAAGACAAAGAAGTGCAGAAAAAATTTCTAAAGAAGTTGATGCTATGATAGTAGTTGGTGGTAAAAATAGTTCAAATACCACTAAACTTTATCAAATAGCAAAAGCGAATTGTTCAAATACTATTCATGTTGAAAACTCTTCTGAAATACCAGAAGAATATATAAAAAATAACAAATTTAAAAAGATTGGAATTACTGCTGGTGCATCTACACCAGACTGGATAATTAGGGAGGTAATTAATATTATGCAAGATACAACAAACAACAATGATGAACAACTACAATTAATGGATGAAATGGACAAGAGATTTAGAATAGGTGATGAAGTTGAAGGTGAAATCCTTTCAAAAACTAGAGATGAAATAATAGTTTCTTTAGTTGGATATAAGTCAGATGGTGTTATACCTTTTAGAGAATTAACTGCTATGTGTGAGCCTCAAGAAATGGCTGAAAAATTAAATATAGGTGAGAATATTAAAGCAAAGGTTATTAAACTTCAAAATAATGATGGTTATGTTGTGCTTTCGAGATTAGAATATGAGAAGAAGGAAGCTTACGATGAACTAGAAAAATTATTTAATGAGAGTACAATTTTTGATGTAAAAATTGATGAAGTTAAAGAAAAGGGATTAGTTTCTTATTTTAAAGGAGCTAGAATATTCATTCCAGCATCTCAAATTGATGTTAAATTTATAAATAATAAAGAAGAATTAAAAGGTCAAACTTTACAAGTAAAATTAATTGAATTATCTTTAGGCAGAAATTCTAAGATTATAGCTTCAAGAAGAGTTATTTTAGAAAAAGAAATAGCAGAAAAAGAAGAAAAAGCTTGGTCTAGCTTTAATGTTGGAGATATTGTAAAAGGTGAAGTTAAGAGATTTGCTAAATTTGGTGCTTTTGTAGATGTAAATGGAGTTGATGGTTTACTACATCTTTCTCAAATTTCATGGAAGCATATAAACAAAGCTGAAGATGCATTAAATGTTGGTGACATAATTGATGTTAAAATAATAGAATTAGACAAAGAATCAAAGAAATTATCTTTAAGTGTAAAACAATTAACTCAAGAACCTTGGGCTAATGCAACAGAAAAATATCCTGAAGGATCTGTAGTTTTAGGAAAAGTTGCTAGAATAAATGATTTTGGTGCTTTTGTAGAATTAGAACCAGGTTTAGATGGGTTAGTTCACATATCAAAAATAAGTCATGACAGGGTAGAACATCCTTCACAAGTTTTAACTGTAGGAGAAGAAATTAAAGCTGTTATTTTATCTGTAGATCAAGAAAATAAAAGAATTAGCCTTAGCATGAAAGACGTTTAAAATAGGAATTAAATAATAGGACTCCCATATTATAATATAGGGAGTTCTTTTTCCTATTTGAAATGAGGTAATAATGTATGATAAAAATTGAAAAGCTTAGTAATAGCAATTTTAGTGAATTTAATACTTTGATAAGTGAATCAAAAGCTAAAACAAACTACACGATGGATTTTTATAAATACTATGATAACAAAAGCTTTATCTATAAGTATATAATACGAAAAATGGTACATCTAATTAAAGTGGATAAAACATTTGTGGGATATTTTTGGGTAGATTCAATATCTGAAAAATCCACACGAATCTCAGATATGTTTATTAAGGAAGAATATATTAATCATTTTAATTCAAAGTTACCTTTGATTTTAAAAAGCACTGTGCTAACGTATGAATGTTTTGAAAATAATTATTCATTAAAGTTACTTAAAACTTTTAGAATGGATAGGATTAGATTGACTTACTTAATGAAGCTTAAAGAGTTATCTAAAAATTATATTATTAAAGATAGGAATATATCATTTAGTGTATATAATTCTAGAAATGATGCTCAAATTAGATGTTTTATACAAAATTCAATCTTTAAAGATGATAGTAGAATTCCTCTAACTATTGAAGATATACATTTTGATGAAAAACAGGATTATTACTTAAAGGATTTTTGTGTCTTTGTTAAATATGCTAATAAGACAATAGGATATGGTCAAATTATTTATACAAGAGGTATGTATTTAATCGTTAACTTCGGAATTTTAGAAGCTTATAGAGGAAAAGGGTATGGAGCTGCACTTATTTGTAATCTTATACAACTGGCAAAGAGAAAAGGTATAGAGGATATATATATACGTGTGGATTTTAATAATAAACCTGCAATAGCCCTTTATAAAAATGTTGGATTTGAAGATATAGGGAATTTTTCTACTTGGATATGGTCTAAAAACGTTTAAAAACTGGATTTACAATTGATAAATCCAGTTTTTATCTAATTTAAGCTGCTTTTAAATTTTTCTATATTTATAGGAGAAAAACCAATTATATCAGTACAATGAATTGTTATTTCCTCTATATCGACCTTTGTATTATTCCCATAAATAATAGTGACCTCTTCCATAACAATTAGGCTACCATCTCCAATTATCTCTATGTCTTTGTTAGAACTTACATATTCTTCTTTATAATCATATACAAGTTCAGCTGCATGAGGAACTTCCGTTTCAGAATATAAAGGTACTAGTTTACCTACTATCATACCTAAGCTAGTAATAATTAAAGCACCATCAAATTCAGAAGTATTTTTTGACGACTCAATTAAAGTTTGTAAACCTTCTACATTTAGATACTTAGATGAAATTTTTAACATATAAACACCTCTTTAACACATATATTATCATAATAATTTAAGTAAATACTTTTTTAAGTTGTTACCTCCTTTCTTATCAGTAATGTTATTATAACAAAGCATATGTTTTTATGGAATCCTAAAAATATTTAGTTATTATACAGCTTCCTCCGTTTTCATAATTTTTCATAAAACTATACAATTGAAATTTAATACATAAAATACACTATAAGTAATAAAATGAATTTTTTTAAACTAAATATATTTATTTATTTTAAATCAATATATTGTATTTTATTCAATAAAAATGAATTTAAATTGTGTCGAAAAATAAATTTTATAAATAGTGTAATTGTGCTTTTGTATCATATTGAAAAAAGTTGAAACTTATATTTGGTTACAATGTATTTTGGAGTCAAAAATGCTTTTTTTGCTAAATTTATACAAAATAAAATTATATAAATGTTCCTAGAGTTTTATTGCTCCCTCTGTTTTGTTTTACTAATTTGTATTGTAGGTAATTTTTAACTTGATAATACATGAAGTGAGTAAGATTATTCCTGGTCTTTATTTTATTTAATATTTTTGTTATAATTATACGGCTAATTAAATAATTAAAGGATTTATAAAACAGGAGGTTAGTTATGACTAATAATATAGAATTGAAATATTTTATTGAAACATGGGGATGTCAGATGAATGAGGAGGACTCTGAAAAGCTTTCTGGTATGCTTAAAAATATTGGATATACAAGAACTGATGATATGAATGAGTCTAGTATTATTATTTTTAATACTTGTTGTGTAAGAGAAAATGCCGAAAATAAGGTCTATGGTAATTTAGGCAGATTAAGAAAACTAAAAGAAAAAAATCCAGACCTTATAATAGGAATATGTGGATGTATGATGCAACAGAAAGGTATGGCAGATAATATATTAAAGCGTTTCCCATATGTTGACATAATATTTGGGACTCATAATTCTTATAAATTTCCAGAATATTTACATAGAGTTAAGACTGAAGGAGTTCAAGTTAAAGAGATTTTTGACAAAGAAACTCAAATAGTTGAAGGTATTCCAATAGATAGAGAAAGTTCTGTGAAAGGGTTTGTTACTATTATGTATGGATGTAACAATTTCTGTACATACTGTGTAGTCCCTTATGTAAGAGGAAGAGAAAGAAGCAGAAAACCTGAAGAAATAGAAAATGAAATTAAAGATTTAGTAGCTAGTGGTTATAAAGAAATAACTTTATTAGGGCAAAATGTTAACTCTTATGGTAAGGGATTAGAAGAAGATATTAACTTTGCTGGACTTCTTAGAAGAATCAATAATATTGAAGGCTTAGAGAGGGTAAGATTTATGACTTCTCATCCAAAGGATTTAACTGAAGAAGTTGTAATGACAGTAAAAGAATGTGACAAGCTATGTGAACAAATTCATTTACCTGTACAAAGTGGTTCTGATAGAATATTAAAAGAAATGAATAGACACTATGATAGAAATAAGTATATGAGTCTTATTAATAAGATTAAAGAAGAAATGCCTGATTGTACTATTACAACAGATATAATTGTAGGATTCCCTGGAGAAACAGATGAGGACTTTGAGGATACTTTAAGCTTAGTAAAAGAAGTTGGATATGATTCTGCATTTACTTTTATCTATTCAAGAAGAAATAATACTCCAGCAGATCAAATGGAGGATCAAGTACCAGATGATGTAAAGCATGAAAGATTTAATAGGCTTGTATCAGCTGTTAATGAGAATATTATAACTTCAAATAAATTATATGAAGGAAAAACTGTAGAAGTACTTGTAGAAGGTCCTAGCAAGAATGATGAAACAAAACTTATGGGAAGAACAAGAAATGGAAAACTTGTAAACTTTGAAGGTGATATAAGCTTGACTGGTAAGTTAGTAAACATAAAAATTAATAGAGCTCAACCTTTCTCTCTTATTGGGGAAGTAATTTAGTTTTTTGGCAGTCTTTTGACTGCCTTTTTGCTTTTATAAATAAAATATTTTTATAAATCTTCTATTTTCTCACTTAATCTTTAGTTTTCTCATCGATACGCACTTTGACTTTCTCTGACCTTAAACTTATAATAATAGTGTAAACAAAATATAAATTAAAAATTGTAAGGAGGTCTTTAATATGATTGGATTAGTACCTTTTAGAAGTAATGGAGTTAACTCAACAAAAAATTCATTTGATGATTTCTTTTCAGGATTTTTTAATGATGATTTTCTCTCTCCTTTGAACATGGAGGGGAACTTCAAAGCAGATATTAAAGAAACACCAAATGAATATATAATGGAGGCTGAACTTCCAGGAGTTAAAAAGGAAGATATCAATTTAGAATACAAAGGAAATTCCTTGATTGTATCAGGTAAACGAGACGAGGTAATTGAAGAAAATAAAAATAATTATATTAGAAAAGAAAGACATTTTGGCCAATTTGTAAGAAGTTTTTATGTAAACAATGTTGATAAAGAAAAAATCTCTGCTACTTTTGAGAACGGGGTATTGCATGTAAATTTGCCAAAATTTCAACAAGATATAGATAATTCAAATAGAATAGAAATTCAATAGTTTAAATTTCTATTTATTCAGATGTTATTATATTTCTTATTAGAAATATAATAACATCTATTTTTATATGTATATTTTTCCCATAATGTTATATAATTATAGATATGAAACTTAAAAATATAATATAATTTATTTTAATAATACTTGAAATGAGGAATATAGAGTGATTTACAGTGTAATAAATATGGATATTATAGGTTCTAGAAAAATTGAAGATAGATCCATATTACAGGATAAGTTAAAAAAATACTTTGATTATTTAAATAGTTTATATAAGGATATATTAGCTACTAGTATATCTTTCACTTTGGGTGATGAATGGCAAATAATACTAAAAAAGCCTGAAGAAAGCTATAATATTATAAATAGAATTAAAGTATTTCTATCTGAAATTGAAATAAAAACTTATGCTGGTATAGGAATTGGAACTATTAGCACCAATATTTATGAAAGCACTTCATTGATGGATGGCGAAGCTTTTATTTATGCTAGGGAAGCAATAAATATGGTGAAAAATAAAAATCAAGTAATTAAATCAAAACTAAATAAAGTATATTTAAAAGGAAGACCTTGTTATTTATTTAATGAGTTTGATGGATTAAGAGAAGTAGCTTTAACTACATCAAATGATACTTTTGTATATAATAAGTCTTTAGTGGATGTTATTAATGTGCTTATAGAAAATACTGAAATTATTTTTAATAAAATAACACCTAAACAACTTAGCATAATTAAATTATATGAGGAGTTTGGTTCTTATAATAAAATGGTAGAAGAAAATGTTGCAAAATCTAAATCAGATATATCTCAAAAACTTAACTCTGCTGAATACTTTGTACTTAAAAATAATAAAGAACTTATAAAAAAATTACTTGTTTTATATATTTTAACTATAAAATAAGGAGTATTTAAAATGATTACTTTACTTTTAATAACACTAATTTCACATCTTATAGGAGATTTTGTATTTCAAACTGATAGTATAGCTAGAGGAAGGAATTCTTGTGATTATAAAGGTTTTACAAGAATGAAAAGATCAAGTTTCTTTAATTTAATTCATGGAGGTATTCATGGAATAACACTTTATATATTGATTATTTTCTTTGATTTTATCTCTTTTACAGATTTAAAACCTTCATTTGGCTTAATACTGCCTATTACTTTAACTCATTTTCTAATAGATTTATTAAAGCCTATATTTATAAGCATACCTCATATATACTCTTTATTAATTAATAAGCTATTTAAACTTATAAACATTGGTTCATATAACATCAAATATAACAGATATAAAATTAATTTTGTTATCTTTATTATAGATCAACTTTTACACATTAGTGCTATTTTTATTATCTTTAAGATAACACTAGGTCTTACAATAGATTGCATATATAATTTTATAAACTCCCTGCCTTTTACAACTAATATTCATGATAAAATCCTAGTGATAATTCTAATTATTATTTTTTCTACCTATGCAGCAGCATATTTTTCCAAAGCCTTATTAGATAGTTTAAAAAATGATTATGAGTTCACTATAAATAATATATTAAATAATGAAAAAACATTGAAAGAAGAGGCTAGAAATGGAGGTTTTACAATAGGAATTTTAGAAAGATTATTTATTATACTTGGTATAGTAATGAATCATCCAACCATTATTCCTATTGTACTTACTGTTAAATCTATAGCAAGATATAAAAAGTTTAGTAATGACAGTTTTGTAGAATATTATATTATTGGCACCTTTTTTAGTTTTGTTATTGCAATTTTATGTGGAGCTGCTATAGCTAAAATCATTTGAATCTATTGTAATATTATTACTTTTAGCATGTTTTAAAGATTCTCTTGCATGTACAAAAACTTCTCCATCAAGAAAGTTTACTGGAAGCTTTAAATTGTTTATTGATAGTTTTCCTTCACCTATGCCAACATAAAAAGTTATATCATTAGGTAAATTATCTTTAAAAGAATTTAAAATTTTATCTATTGGTGCATTAATAGATAATAATCCTTCCCACTCATCTCCAGCAGTGATTCTAAAAGGAGATACTATGAATTCACTAAAGTTTTCATTGCATTTTTCAAGAGCATTAATTAATAAAAATTGAACTTCTTCTCTATTGGTTAATATCCTAGAGTTCTTTATATCACAAATTATTGCTTTATACATCTTATTCACCCCATAAGTTAAGTTTTTTCACTTAACCTTTGTAAAGTTAAGGTTTTAATCTTAACTCGAAAAAGGTTAAGATTAAAATCTAATCTTTGTTTAATTTATAATTAATATATGAATTTTATTATATTTTGTCCATTTTACTAATAACTTATTGAAAAATGATTTTAATCTAAATAAAAATAGCTATTATGATATAATAAATATAATTATTATAGAGCAGGTGAAGAATAGATGATTAAACAAGCCTTAATGGAAGGTTTCAGGAAAAGTACATATGGGAAAAATGAAGCAGATGGTGAAAGAGTATTTAAAAATGATTTGATTTCAGATGTTTCTTTTAATAGTGATGATGAATTCATAAATATAAAAGCTACTGTTATATCTGAAAATCTTTTTAGTGAATATTTATGTAAATTTGATATAAACAAGAAAAATAAAGAAACTACATTAACTCATTGCACATGTAATGACTTTGAGAAAAAAGGTTATAAAAAGAAAGGATATGCATGTAAGCATATTGTAGCTAGCTTTTATAAGCTTTTACGTTCTCTAGAAGAGGATTCTAGCCTTAAAGATGACCTAGGTCTTCATAATAATAAAGAGGAGCTCATTAAGGCCACAGAGAGTTCTATACTTGATCTTCTACTTGGAGAAAATGAAATAAAGCATGAACTAAAATTTGAAGTAGTAATAAATAAAATACAATGGACAGGAAAGATAGCGGCTGAATTTAAAATAGGGCTACAAGGTATGAAGTCAACTAAGCTATATTCTTTGAAAGATATAGATGGATTTTTAGTTGCTTTGTATAACAGAATTCCTATAAATTATGGAAAAGATTTTACATTTGATATAAAAACACAAAAATTAAATTCAAAAGATAAAAAACTTATAAAATTTATAGAATTACTTAAAGATATTGACTTATCAGGAACTTCTTTCAAAAAGGTGGAGCAAAAGTTGGTATCTGGAAAGCAAATTACTATTCCTAAAGCTTTAGTTAGGCAATTTATGAGTATAATAAAAGCTCATAGAGTATATTTAGGTTCAGGATTTTATTCAAGACAACTAGAAACTGAAATTATTGAAAACAGCATTCCTATTCCATTAAATTTAAAAGAAGTAGGAAATATGATTAAATTAGAGGCGCCAAGGGGAGTTCCTGAAGCTCTAACAGATAGTGATGATGTATATTTATATGATTCAATAATATATCTTCCTCCAGATAAGCAGGTCGAAAAATTAACACCATATATAGAGGCTTTTAATCATGGAAATGCTATTTTCTTTACAAAAGCAGAAGAAGAGAGGGTTCTGAGAGAACTTATTCCTTCTATGCAAAAAATCACTAATGACATAGGACTTTCTAATTCTATAAATAATAAAGTTGTAATAGCTCCAGTTAAATTTAAGTTCTATTTTGATAAAGATGATGAAATTTATTTAACTCTTAAGGTAGCATACAATGACTATGAATTTGATTATTTTGATACATTCACTGAAAAAGTTATATATAGGGATAGTATTAAGGAAGGTAAAGTAATTGAAAAACTTAGAGCTTTAGGATTTGAAGAAGTTAATAATAAATTTCTGTTTTTTAAAGATGAAGAGTATATATTTAACTTTTTTAAAGAAGATGTTACTGAGCTTCAAGATATAGGAGAAGTTTATTACTCTGATAGATTTACAGGTATAAAATCAATTACCAAAGGAAGTTTTAGTGGTGATGTAAAAAAAGGAAAATATGATTATTTTGAGTTTAAGTTTAAAATTTCTGATATTTCTCCAGATGAAAGTGCACTTATATTAAGAGCATTTAGAGATAATAAAAAGTACTATAGACTAAAATCAGGAGAATTTTTAGATCTTGAAGAAATTGAAACGAAAAAATTTCTAAGACTTTTAGATTCACTAGAAAATGATTCTGACTTAACTGATAATACTATTTCCATTCATAAAAGTAAGGGAATGTACCTAGAAGACTATCTAGAAGATGAAGATATTAAATATGTAAAAGGTAGAAGAGGACTTAAATCTTTGAAAAATTCATTAAAAAATCTGAAAAATAAAGATTTCCCTATACCAAATAATATTCAAGCAGAACTTAGAAATTATCAAAAAGAGGGATATACTTGGTTAAAAACTTTAGATTATTTAGGTTTTGGCGGAATATTAGGTGATGAAATGGGTCTAGGTAAAACCCTGCAAACTATAACGTTTTTGTGTTCAAATCCTAAAAGCAAGTCTTTAATAATAGCTCCAACTTCTTTGATTTATAACTGGTATAGCGAATTTAAGAAGTTTACACCTCATATTAAAGTTGCTATGCTTATTGGTAATCGAAATGATAGGGAACATTTAATAGAGAGTTTGGGTAAATATGATGTTTTACTTACAACATACAACTTAATAAAAAGAGATTTAGATTTATATGAAAAACTTGAATTCAATTACTGCATTTTAGATGAAGCTCAAAATATTAAAAATTCCCATTCTCAAAGTGCAAAAGCTTGTAAATCTATAAAGGCCAATACAAAATTTGCCCTTACAGGAACACCACTTGAAAACTCCCTTATGGAGCTTTGGTCTATTTTTGACTTTATAATGCCTGGATATCTTTATGACGAAAAGAAATTTACTACAAGGTATCATAGAAGACTAGAAGAGGATGAAGTAATAATTAAGGAATTAACTAAACTTATTAATCCATTTATACTAAGGAGATATAAAAAGGATGTTATAAAAGAACTTCCTGACAAAATCGAAAAAAAACTTGTAATACCAATGGACGAAGAGCAAGCAGTAGTATATGGAACATATTCAAAGTATGCACAAGAACTAATTGAACAAAAAGTAAAAGATGATGAATTTAACAATAGTAAAATTGAAATATTATCTTATATAACAAAACTTAGACAAATATGTTTAGATCCATCTATAGTTATGGATGACTATAGAGGTGGAAGTGGAAAAATAGAAGCACTTTTAGAAACAGTTACTCAAAGTATAGATGAGGGACATAAGATACTTGTGTTTTCACAATTTACATCTGTTCTAAAAAACATTTCTATTTCATTTAAACGAAATAACATAAGTTTCAGTTATCTAGATGGTTCTACACCTTCTAAAGCAAGAGGGAAATTAGTAGAAGATTTTAATAATGATACTACATCAGTATTTTTAATCTCTTTAAAAGCAGGGGGGACTGGTCTAAATTTAACTAGTGCAGATGTAGTTATTCATTTTGATCCTTGGTGGAACCCAGCTGTAGAAGAACAAGCAACTGATAGAGCTCACAGAATAGGGCAGAAGAAAGTTGTAGAAGTAATTAAAATGATTTCAGAAGGAACAATAGAAGAAAAAATTATTGATTTGCAACAAGAAAAGAAAAAGCTTATCAATAAAGTTGTTGGAGAAGAGGTTGAATTAGGAGAAACTTTTAATAATCTTAAAGAAGAAGAGATTTTATCATTATTTTCCAAAAATTCTCAATAATCTATTTACAAATATAATTTCAAGTTATATAATGATATCAAACAAAGGAGTTTGGAAGTGATTAGAATTCACTAACCAAGCTCCTTTTTATTTTAAATATATATAAATCGAGCTTACTTCACTTTATAACAATGAAGTTTGAATAAATAATTGCATTTGTAAAAGATATTAATCACAAAAGACATATTGCCCCCCCGGCTTTATGTCTTTTACCCGTTTATAGATTACTTCCATTCCACCCCCAAGTATCTACCTCTTCAAACTTCACATAAATGGATTTGGGTGGAATATTCAACTTATCATTATATAGCTCACAGATTTCTTTAGTTACTTTCTTTAAAGAATCCTCTGTAACTCTTCCAAAAAGTTTTACTTCTACAAAAGCTCCAAAATCTAATTTTTGTCCTTTAAAGTATAGTGAATAATTATCTTGAAAACCCAGCATTAAAAATTTCTCTGATTTTCCTGGTATGTCATTAACTATTTTCCCTAGTTCTTTTTTTAGGTACTCCTTTTCTCCATCAGAAAGAGGCACCGTAACTTTTGAGTCAATGTAAGGCATAAGTAAAGTCTCCTCTCATTTATTTAAATTTCCTTTTATTTACTATAATATTATAAATACTGGTTTTTAATTACAAGTTTTTATAAAAATTTATTATTTATTAATCTTCAAAATTCTTCTTTCTTTGATATTACTTAAAGCTTATAGTATAATTTCAATGAAGATAGGTTTACTATCTAGATTAGATTTTGAGGTGATTATACATGGCATTGACTCCTATGATGAGACAATATTTTGATGTAAAAGAAAAGTACCAAGACTGTATATTATTTTATAGATTAGGAGACTTTTATGAAATGTTCTTTGATGATGCAAAAACTGCATCAAGAGAACTTGAACTAGTTTTAACTGGAAGAGACTGTGGGCTTGAAGAGAGAGCCCCTATGTGTGGAATTCCATTTCATGCAGCAGCTACATATATACCTAGACTTATAGCTAAGGGATATAAAGTAGCAATAGCTGAACAAGTAGAAGATCCAGCACAAGCCAAGGGAATAGTTAAAAGAGATGTAATAAAGGTTATTACTCCTGGTACATATGTAGATGCTAATGCTACATTAGAAAACTTAAATACATATTTAGTTACTATATATGAAGATGGAAATAAAATTGGGATAGCTTCAACAGACATTAGTACTGGCGAATTTAAGACAACATCATTTACTAATTTAAAGAGTACATTACTAGATGAATTATCTAAAATTAGTCCTAAAGAGATACTTGTAGCAGAAGGCACATCTAAAGAACTGATTAATGAAATTCATACTACTACAAACGCATTAATAACTGAAAAACCTTTCAATGATTTTATAGTTAGTGATAAAGAGTTGTTAGAACAATTTTCTGAAGCAGAAGTAGAGGGGTTAGATGAAACTTCTAAGAAGGCATCTAAAGTTTTATTAAAGTATATATTTGAAACACAAAAGATGAGTTTAACAAATATAAATTTCTTAGAAAGATATGAAATAGTAAACTTTATGACTATAGATGGTAATTCTCGTAGAAATCTTGAACTTACTGAAAGTATTAGGGAAAAGGGGAAGAAAGGTTCTCTTTTATGGGTAATGGATAAAACAGCAACTTCTATGGGGGGGAGAGCTTTAAGACGATGGATAGATGAACCTTTAATTATAAAAAAAGAAATAGAAAAAAGACTTGATGGAGTGGATGAGCTTTATAATAATATATCTCTAAATGAAGATTTAAGATCAGCACTAAAAGAAATATATGATATTGAAAGAATAGTCGGTAAAATTTCTAGCGGAAATGTAAATGGGAAAGACATGATTTCTTTAAAGTCTTCTCTTGAAAAGATACCAAATCTAAAAATATCATTAAGCACAGCAAACTCTCCTCTTTTAAAGGAATATTATAATGAATTAGACGAACTTACTGATATTAAAGACCTATTAGAATCAGGGATATTAAAAGACCCATCTATTAATCTAAAAGAAGGAAATATTATAAATGATGGATATAGTGAAGATGTGGATGAGCTTAGAAAAGCAAAGCTACATGGTAAAGAATGGATTGCCGCTCTTGAAAATAGTGAGAGAGAATTTACTGGTATCAGATCTTTAAAAGTAGGTTACAATAAAGTATTTGGATACTATATCGAAATATCCAAAGCTAATTATTCATCTATTCCAGAAGGAAGATATATAAGAAAACAAACATTGGCTAATGCCGAAAGATATATAACATCAGAACTTAAGGAAATGGAAGATAAAATCCTAGGTGCAGAAGAAAAACTTATAAACTTAGAATATGAACTATTTATTTCTATAAGAAATTCAGTAGAAAAAGAAATAGGAAGACTTAAAAAGAGTGCTAGGATTATTGGTAATCTGGATTCATTATCTACACTATCTTTAATTGCCTTGGAAAATGATTACGTTAAACCATCTATTAATGAAGAGGGAATTATAGAAATTACAGAAGGAAGACATCCTGTTGTTGAAAAGGTAATAGGACGTGGAGAATTCGTTTCTAACGATTCTTTATTAAATAGTGGTGATAATGAACTTCTACTAATTACAGGGCCTAATATGGCCGGAAAATCCACTTATATGAGACAAGTAGCGTTAATAACTTTAATGGCTCAAGTAGGGTCCTTTGTACCTGCTAAAAAAGCTAATATTTCAGTTTGTGATAAGATATTTACAAGAATAGGGGCTTCGGATGATTTAGCTGGAGGAAAATCAACTTTCATGGTGGAGATGTGGGAAGTATCTAATATACTAAGAAATGCAACTAATAAGAGTTTAGTACTTTTAGACGAAGTTGGGCGTGGGACTTCAACCTATGATGGATTAAGTATAGCTTGGGCAGTTATAGAGCATATAACAAAGACTAGTAATCTAAAATGTAAAACATTATTTGCAACCCATTATCATGAACTTACAAAACTTGAAGGTATTTTACCAGGTGTTAAAAACTACTCAGTAGCTGTTAAGGAAGTAGAAGACAATGTAATTTTCTTAAGAAAGATTATAGAAGGTGGAGCAGACCAATCCTATGGTATAGAAGTTGCAAAACTTGCCGGACTTCCAGAAGATGTAATTAATAGAGCTAAAGAAATATTGGAGTCTTTAGAAGGAAAATCAAAAATTAATTTAGAACCTAAAGAAACTATAAAAGAAGAAGTAGCTATAACTAATATAGAAAAGCCAAAAGAAGCTAAAAAGAATGAACCTATGCAACTTGATTTTGAATATTTAGAGAAAGAATCTCTAATTAAAGAACTTGCAAATTGCGATGTTTTAAATATGACTCCTATGGATGCAATGAATACTTTATTTAAACTAATAGGAGAAGCAAAGAAATTACAATAAGGAGGTTAAAATCATGAAAAGAATAAATTTACTTGATGAAAATACCTCTAATAAGATTGCAGCTGGAGAAGTGGTTGAAAGGCCATCTTCAGTTGTTAAGGAACTTATTGAGAATAGTATTGATGCAGGCTCTAAAAATATTACTATTGAAATAGAAGAGGGGGGAGCTGTTTTAATTCGGATTATAGACGACGGTGATGGTATTCATCCTGATGATATAAAGAAAGCTTTCTTGCCTCATGCTACAAGTAAGATAAGAAACTCTGATGATATATATACAATAAGTACTCTAGGCTTTAGAGGAGAAGCTCTACCATCTATTGCTGCAGTAGGAAAAGTTAATATAAAGTCTCGTATAGAAGATGAGGATTTTGGACGCGAACTTATTGTAGAAGGTGGAGAAATAAAAGATTTTAAAGAATGTGGTATAAATATAGGAACAACTTTAGAAGTAAGAGATTTATTTTATAATGTACCTGCTAGAAAGAAGTTTTTAAAAAGTATATCAAGAGAAGGTTCACTTATAACGGATATAATAAATAGAACTTCATTAGCAAATCCATCTATAAGCTTTAAGTTATATAACAATGGGAAGAAAGTACTTCATACATATGGTAGTGGAAATTTAAAGGATGTATTGAGAACTGTATATGGAAAGTCTATAACTGATAATCTTCTATACTTTGAAAGTAGTGATGATATTCTAACTGTATATGGGTATATAGGTAAAGAAGAAATAGCTAGAGGTTCTAGAAACAATCAAAGTATATTTGTTAATGGAAGATATATAAAACATAAAACAATAGTAGCCGCTGTAGAAAATGCGTTTAAATCATTTAGTACAGTAAATAAATTTCCGTTCTTCACTTTATTTATAGAAGTGTATCCTGAATTTGTAGATGTAAACATACATCCAACAAAAGCAGAAATTAAATTTACAGATGATAGAATGATTTTTAAAAAAGTATTTGATACAGTACATGAAACTTTAAAAAAAGATGTATTTGATACTTTTAAGATACCTGAAGAAGAGGCTAGAGCTGAGAAATCCTATACTCCTAAATTTGAAGAGATAAAATTAGATATAAAGCCTTTAACAGAAGAAAAGGTATCTTTTAATTCATTTGAAACACGTGAGAAAATACATTTAGATATACCCGTTGACCTTAAATCTCCTACCATTATAGAAGAAAATGTTATGATTAAAGAACCCACACTACCTATACATAAAGTAGAACCCAATACTTCACAAAACCCAATTAAAGAAGAGTGTATGAATATCATGACGAAAAAGGAGCAAGAAATTACTCCTGTTAAAAAAGAAGTGAAATCAAATGATAATATTCAAGTAGAGGTTCAAGCTAAATTTCCACCTTTAAGAATAATTGGTCAGTTTAACAAAACTTATATTTTAGCAGAGTATGAAGAGGTTCTATACATGATAGATCAACATGCTGCTCATGAAAAAATACTATTTGAAAAATACTTAAAGCAAATAGAAAATGGTTCATTAATAGTTCAACCACTTCTTTTACCTACTATAATAGATTTAACAATAGATGATTATGCAAGTTATGAGGAAAATGTTGATATATTTAAAAATGCTGGATTCACTCTAGAGGAATTCGGAGGTAATTCATTAACATTAAAAGAAGTTCCTTATTTTTTAGGGAAATTAAATCCTAAATCATTATTTTTAAACATACTTGATAACATTAAGGCTATGGGCTCTGGTAAGACGACAGAAGTTAAATATAATAAGATAGCTACCATGGCATGTAAGGCAGCTGTGAAAGGCAATGATAGGTTGTCAGAAATAGAAATGATAAAACTAGTTGAGGAGCTTAGATATATAGCTGATCCTTTTCACTGTCCACACGGAAGGCCAACTATAATTAAGTTTAGCAACTATGATTTAGAAAAGAAATTTAGAAGAATAGTATAAGAAATGGTGAAATATATGAAAAAGAAGGTTTTAATTCTAGCAGGACCAACTGGAGTTGGAAAGACAGAATTATCAATTGAAATAGCTAAAAATTTAGATGGAGAGATTATATCAGCAGATTCTATGCAAATATATAAGTATATGGATATAGGCTCTGCAAAAATAAGCAAAGAAGAAATGAATGGAATTCCTCATCATATGATTGATGTTGTTAATCCTTCAGAAAGTTTTTCTGTATCTGAATATAAAGATAAAGGTAGTTCTATATTAGAACAAATATTAAACAAAAAGAAATTACCAATGATAGTTGGCGGTACAGGGCTTTATATAAATTCCTTGACTTGTAATATGAATTTTTCAGAAACTGATAAAGATGATCAGTATAGAAGGCATTTAGAAAATATGGCTAAAGACAAAGGTAATGAATATATCCATGAAATGCTAAAAGAAATTGATCCCATTAGTTATAAAGAAATTCATTATAACAATTTAAAAAGAGTCATAAGAGCATTAGAGGTGTATAAACTAACAGGAAAGGCCTTTAGTTCATATAATTCTGGAGAAGATTTTTATAATTCAAACTATGATGTTAAACTCTATGTTTTAACCATGAATAGAGAAAATCTATATGAAAGAATAAATAGAAGAGTGGATATAATGATTCAAAAAGGTCTATTAAATGAGTGTATAATGCTTAAGGAAAGAGGGCATACTTCCTCTATGCAATCAATGCAAGGTATCGGATATAAGGAGATGCTTTTTCATTTAGAAGGCAAGGTATCATTTGAAGAGGCAGTAAATATGATAAAACAAGGTTCGAGAAATTATGCTAAAAGACAATTAACATGGTTTAGACGAGATCCTAGAGCTATCTTTTTAGATAAAGATTTATTAAGTGATGCAATGATTGTTGCCAAAATTCAAGATGACATCAACATAAAATAACTGTATAATTATTTTAATAGCAATTGGAGGTGTTTATATGACTAAACAACAAAATAATTTACAAGATATATTTTTAAATAGTGCTAGGAAAGATAAAATTCAAGTTACTATCTATTTAACAAATGGATTTCAATTAAGAGGTTTGGTAACCGGCTTTGATTCCTTTACAGTTGTATTAAATCAAGATGGAAAGCAGGTTCTTATATATAAGCATGCAATAACAACAGTAACTCCAAATAAACCAATTTTATTTACAAATTCAGATAATAATATATAAATTAAAGATGAAAGTTTGGCTTTCATCTTTTTTATTGTTATAATACAATAGGAATAAATTTTTTGGAGGAATATAATGTTACAAGTTACTAAAAACTTATTAAAAGATTCATATAACTTTAAGGACAGAACTTTAGAGCTATATGAAATAGCCTTAAATGATGTAGAAGATCAGTTTAAGATTTATGATGAAATAAGAGAATACAACCAAATTAAAGTTTTAAAAGCTTTTCAAGAAGAAAGAATAAGTGATACTCATTTTACTAATTCTTCTGGATATGGCTATGATGATATAGGAAGAGATTCTTTAGATAAGGTATATGCTAGAATATTTAATGCAGAAGCTGCAATAGTAAGACCTCATTTCGTAAATGGGACTCATGCAATAGGGGCTGCACTTTTTGGAAATCTTAGGCCAGGGGATACATTGCTAGCTGTATCAGGCAAACCTTATGATACACTTCATAATATTATAGGAATTAGCGGAGAAGAGAGAATAGGGTCTTTAAAAGAGTATGGAGTAAAATATAAGCAAATAGATTTAAATGAAGCTGGAAAATTTGACTTAGTATCTATAAAAGACGCTTTAAAGGATGAAACTATTAAAGTAATACATATTCAAAGAAGTACAGGTTATGGATGGAGAAATTCATTTTTAGTTTCTGAAATAGGCGAAGTTATAACATATATAAAGAATATAAGAGAAGATGTAAATATATTTGTAGACAATTGTTATGGTGAATTTATTGATGTTATAGAACCAACTGATGTTGGGGCTGATTTAATAGCAGGATCTCTTATAAAGAACATAGGAGGCGGTTTAGCACCTTCTGGAGGTTATATAGTAGGTAAGAATGATTTAGTAGAACAAGCTGCTTATAGACTTACTATACCAGGAATAGGAGGAGAGTGTGGTGCAACTTTTGGTCTTATGAGAACTTTATTCCAAGGATTATTTTTAGCTCCTCATGTAGCTATTGAAGCTGTAAAAGGAGCAGTATTCTGTTCAAGAATAATGGAACTTGCTGGATTTGATGTTTTACCAAAGTATACTGATAAAAGAAGCGATATAATTCAAGCTATTAAATTTGGGAACCCAGAAAAGGTTATTAACTTCTGTAAGGGAATACAATATGGCTCACCAATTGATTCATATGTAGAATGCGAACCATGGGCTATGCCTGGATATAAGGACGAAGTTATTATGGCTGCTGGAGCTTTCATACAAGGTTCATCCATTGAATTATCAGCAGATGCCCCTATAAGAGAACCTTATATAGCATACCTTCAAGGGGGCTTAACGTTCGATCATGCTAAAATTGGAATACTTATTGCTTTGGACAAGGTATTATATTAAATAGAAGTTTTAAAAGCCATATCATAAAGTGAGATGGCTTTTAAAACACTTAGGCTATAATATCTTGAGTCTCTTTAACTTCTTTTTTTAAAACAGTAAAATATCTATTGGCAGATTTTAATATAGGATTTTTCCAACCAGGAACTTTTCTTAATAATACATATATATCATAAAAATCAAAAGCTGATAAAATAGCATTTCCATAAGCTACTGAATATAGAAATATATCAAGGATTTCTCTATCAGAAATTAAAACTAATGGAACTATTGTTAATATGATAAATGGAAAAAAAGCAGCCCAAATAAGCCTCAATTTGTTTAATTCCTTTTTGCAATAACAGTAAGGAATTAATTTATAAAAACCTATATAGCAATGATTTTTCCAAGTATCTATTGGGTAGAATAAGCAATGTAAAAAATGATGAACTAAAAACACAATTGAAAATGTTATCATTAAGTATACTAAAAAACAAAACAAAGCTCTAATGAATTCATTAGGAAGAGAGCACATTCTATAACTAAATCCAAAACACAAAATATAATGAAGAATTATCATTATCCTACATGCATATTTTCTTTGTTTCTTTATTGAGTTATGATCTGCAACTACTAATTTATATTCTTTAGAAATCTCAGGTTTGAAATTAGGAAAAGGAATATTAATAAACACAAATTAATCCTCCTTAAGTAAAATAAAAAGAGCTATATTTAAATATATAACTCTTTACATAATAGTATTACTTAATATTGTCTAAACAATCCAACAAGTTTTCCAAGAATACTGCATGAATCAACAATTATAGGATCCATAGTATCATTCTCAGGTTGCAATCTTATATGAGTCTTTTCTTTGAAAAATCTCTTTATCGTAGCTTCTTCATCTATAAGAGCAACTACAATATCTCCATTGGATGCATTTTCAGCCTTTTCAATTATGGCAAAATCTCCATCATGAATACCTGCATTTATCATACTTTCACCAGTAACCTTAAGTACAAACAACTCTCTATCATGCTTAATAAAATCTAATGGAATAGAAAAGGTATCCTCAATATTTTCAGTAGCTAATATAGGTTTGCCAGCTGTAACTTTTCCAACTATGGGGATATTAAGCATTTCTCTTTTAGCTGAATTTAGTTCAATTATTTCCAAAGCTCTAGGTTTAGTAGGATCTCTCTTAATCAAACCTTTCTTTTCTAAACGTTTTAAGTGGCCATGAACAGTTGAAGTAGACCTTAAAGAAACAGCTTCACAAATCTCTCTAACTGATGGTGGATATCCTTTTGTTTCTGTATAAGTTTTTAGAAAATTATATATATCAGATTGTTTATCTTTGCTTTCAATCATATTAACACCTCTTTTTTTTCATTATAGCATAACATTTATTCTTTATCAAACTTATGTTCTCAAAACTAATGTTCTGAATAAAAATTTGATTATGGGGTAATAATTTGATATAATGAAGTTTGATTATTTTAATGGGTGGTGTATCGAATGACTAAATTTACTGAAGATGATTACTGTGATATTTATAAAAAAAAGATTTGTGATAACTGTGGCAAATGTCTAGAGATGGATGGAGTAGATATAAAAGCAATAAAGATCGAAGATATAGCTAAAACTGTAGAAGAAAATAAAGTTTTAGAAGAAGAGTATAAGAATGAACTTGAAGATGAAGAAAATGTTGAAGAAGAATTAAACGAAACATCATTTGAGGATTACGATAAATTAAAAGATGCATATAAAGAATTTGCTAAAGAAAATAATTTAGGAGAAGAATATGAAGATGCATTTGAGCATATAGATCATTCTACCGAAGAAGCTTTATTCGAAGATGGAAACCTTGAAGAAATGACTGACGAAGTGTTTCCTGGAGTTAGACGAATTAAAAATACAATTAAATAACTTAGAATAAAATCACCTTATAATACAAATAATAAATTAAAAATATTTGCTTATTAGAGGTGATTTTTTATGGTCAAAAAAAGAATTTTCTCTTTTCTTATTACACTAATAGTGTTAATTAGTTTTTGTGGATGTAATGCCAAAAACGCTATAGAAGATGCAAGTGAAAATATCAAACAAGGGTCTGAAAATACAAAAAGTAATTCAACAGATTTAATTGAAAAAATCAAAGATACTCCAATGGATTATAGTAAAGATGAATTTAAAAAAGATTTAGACAACAAAGGTCTTAAAGCAGAGAAGTTGGATAGCACAAAACCTTTTTTTTCTGTAAAAAGTGAAGATTATAAAATAGTAGGAGGAAGTCTTTCTGTTTACGAATACGAAACAAGTGATAAAGATAAAATTATCAGTGATATGAAAACAATTAGTGATAACGGAACTGTTATAAATGGTACAAAAATAAGTTGGTCAAAAGCACCTCATATATATAAAAAGGGGAGGGTAGTTGTAATTTATGATGGAGATAACGAATCAACATTAACTAGCCTAAAAGAAATATTAGGAGAGCCTTTAATTGGATAAAAGAAGAGAATTCTCTCTTCTTTTTTTAAATTTTTGATAAAGGATTAGATTTAACAGCTTCTCTTAAAGAATCATCATCTACATGAGTATATATCTGTGTTGTAGAAATACTCTCATGACCTAAAATATTTTGCAAGCTTCTAATATCTACATTTCCGTACTTATACATTAAGGTGGCAGCAGTATGCCTTAATTTGTGAGGAGTGTATTTACCATCAATTATTCCTGCATTTCCAATATGTTTTTTTACTAAAATTTCAACAGTTCTTTTATTTATCACCTTATTTCTTCCTGAAATAAATAGATATTTTCTATCTTCTTCAGACGTTTTTGAAATATCTCTAACATTTAGGTAGTTTTCTATGGCTTTTAAGCATGCCTCATTTAGATATACAGTTCTTTCTTTATTTCCTTTACCTATAATAGTTAAAGTATCTCCTTTAAGTTTATCAACATTAATAGAGCAGAGTTCTGATAATCTCAACCCACAATTAAGAAATAACGTTAATATGCAATAATCTCTATAATAATTCTTATTAGTTTCATCCAAAGAACTTAATAATTCAAGACTTTGATCTAAAGTTAAATAAACTGGTTGTCTTTTGTCAAGTTTAGGAGATTCTAATTCTAATGTTGGATTTTCATCAATAAGTTTTGCTTTATTATACAGAAATTTAAAGTAAGATTTTAAGGCTGCAACTTTTCTCGCTCTAGCATATGTTCCATTTTCTCTGCTTTTTTCAACATAGGATAGATAAGCATATATATCTGTTAGCTTTATTCCTTTTATAAAGTCATTTTGAATATCATTTATAGGTATTTCTTCAAATTCTAGCGTAGCGTCCTTTATTAAGCCTTTATATACCTTTAAAAACCTAAAGAACAGAGTTAAATCAACGGTATAACCTTTGATTGTATTTTTTGATTTACCTTTAATTGTTTCTAAATAATTCAAAAAATCACTTAATGCCTCAGGATAATCATTTGATTTAGCTAATTGAATTCCAAAATTATCTGATATATCAGATTTGATAGCTTGTCCATTTTCACTTGTAGTTAAGATTACATTTGTACCTTTAGTCTTTATTTTGGATGCGGTCTTCAAATCTCTGTTAAGACCTAATTCTTTAAGCCATATTTGAATATTTCTAATACCAACATTATAAATTTTAGCTAATTCACTAGTTGCTAATTTATGTTTATAAGCAAGAATATATATATCTTCAATTATATATTCATAGTCACGTTCAGATTTTAAATCATAATAATTTGAGTAGATTTTATGGATTCTTTTACGATCTGCATTATTTAAATTCACTTCAAAAAGTGAAAGTATTTCTTCAGGATATTCAAAATTTTTATATTTATATGTTTTATTTCGTATTTTTCTCATTTTTTCACCTCTAAAAAGTATCTTAAACCATTGATATCATTATATCACAGCTGTTTTTTAAAAACAATAACACGAAATGCGCTAAATGTGTATTTAGCGAAATAAATTATAGCGTTTATTTATAATCTTTATATGAATTATACATAAGATTATAAATAAACGCTATAATTTATCTGTTTTTTATTTCTAAAATACAGATAAAATGATACTTTCTCTTTAATTTAAGTTCATATATTATTTCTCATTTAAACAGAGGGAGGAAGAAAACTCTCTAAAGACTTTTTTTAATTTATTAATTACAAATTAAGTTTTGAAAATCATTCACACAAAGCAAATCCATTGTGACACTTTTTGCGTTTCAAGTTTTCTGCTCATCAGACAACTTCTGTGTTTTTGCAAAAGTTAAAATTTATTTTTCGTAAAAATAGTTATGTATTTATTTGGTTTTTATTTAATAATACTTAATAAATTATATATATTTCTTTTAATATTATTTTTATCTAATTATTTTATTATATGTAATTAATATAATAAAATTGAAATTATTCAATAATATTCAAATTGAATAATTTATGAAAATTTATGAAAACAGAGGGAGCAAAAATATGTATGAATTAAAAATCTCCAAATACATAAAATGTAGAGGGAGCAAAATTAAAGAGAGTAAAATTACTCTCTTTAATACCTTTTATTCAATTAAATTTAATTTTTATTTAAAACTTGAATTTTCCATTACTATATCATTAAAAAATCCACATATTCTTTGTACGTTGGAACAATTTAATTTATAATAATTCCAAGTCCCCTCTTTCCTACTCACAACTAAACCACATTCCATCAAGACTTTCATGTGATGTGATAATGTTGGTTGTGTAAAATCGAATTGATTTAGTATCTCACAAGCACATTTTTCTTCACAAGTTAATATTTCTATAATTTTCAATCTATTAGGATCACTTAGAGCTTTAAATATTTTAGCATTTACCTCTAACTCTTTTTCCATGTTCTATCCACACCTTCTTTTGAAAACTTTATATCATTTCAAGCATCTTAAGTACATGAGTAGCTATTTTTCTTTCTTTTCCCTTGTACGGAAAGCAATGAATATGAATAGCTGGATTAAAGTTTAACTCTATTATTCCATACTTAGAATCTTCTTTACTATAATCTTCAAGCATGATATCAACTCCACAAACTCTTGCTTTTACAGCTTTTGCACATTCAACCGCTATCTTTTTAAACCTTTCAGGTATTAAATCTGTATAATCAATACTATCTCCACCTGTACTTATATTTGAATTTTCTCTTAAACAAACAACTTCATCCTTGCTTGGTACATAGTCAAAATCCTTGTTTTGATTATTTAAAAATAAAGCAGCATTTTCATCTAATTTAATTTTTTCTAAGGGAGTTACATATCCATAGCCTCTTAACGGATCTTGATTTTTAATATCCACCAATTTCTTAATTGAATTTTTTCCATCACCTATTACATTTGCTGGAACTCGATGTAATATTCCTACTACCCTATCATCTATAACTAAGAATCGATACTCTTTTCCTTCAATAAATTCTTCTATCAAAACTGTTTTATCATGTTTAAATGCAATTTTAAAAGCTTCAAGTAGTTCTTCTATAGTTCCACCATTTTTAAATATACTAATCCCTATTCCAAAGTTTGTTGATTTTGGTTTTATAACTATAGGCTGATTTATATATTTTTTCATTCTCGTTTTAGCTTCTTCTAAAGAATTATATTCTTCTCCTTTTGGAACCCTAATGTCATTTCCATAAAGTATCTTTTTGGTTACTGTCTTATTCTCCATCATTAAAACTGTAGCATAATTATCTTTTGATGTTTTAGTAGCTTGTTTTACATACTCTACTCTATCTTTCAATTTTAATGATATAAAGTTATCACTTCTGTCTAGAAATTCAACTTTTACTCCTCTTTTTATGGCTTCTTTAATCAAAATCTGTGTTGAAAGCTCTAAATCTTCATAGCCTTCAAATTTGTATCTATTATTATAAGAATCCTTTTTATATTCTTTAGCCAAATTTAAATGAGCTGAAATATAACCTTTTTCTTTTACTTCATTATAAATCCTGTAGGCATATGTTAATTTCTCATTATTAATTTTACTTATCATCTCATTTAAAATTTCAACTTTTCCTAAATTCAACTCATTATTGATTTTCATAACTTCATTTAAAATTTCTAAGGCCCACTCTTTTTTGTAAATAGATTCACCATCTTTAATTAAAATAACATTATTAAGCCCTTCTTTAGCTATAGCATGTTGATTTTTAAGAGCTTCTTCTTGCCATTTTTCATAGCTACTCTCCTCTTTTATGAGCATATAAATATTGAATATTTGAAGAAAATATAAATCATTTAAACTAATACCACATTTTTCAAAAGGATTAACATCTATGCTCCTATACTCTAAATAATCAATACCATCCTTTAGTAATGAACTTATTAAATCCGACTTGTTTTTAGGTTTCAATCTAACTTGACTATAAAGTTCTTTAGATGACTCAATAACTTTATCCTCAATAAACTTATTTAAGCTATTTGAATATTCTTTAATTGTTTTATAACTCGGAAATAAGTCGATTTCATTCTTGTAACCACATTCTCCATTTCTATAAGAAAGTGCTCCATCACTAGAAAAACTACATTCTGATATTTCTTCTAAACACTTTTTGCAATCATTAAAATAAGTTTTATGGACTGTAGAAGTTGCACCAAGCAAGTAGATAATAAGCCATCTATATCTTAAATAATTTCTTGCAACCTTCAAGTAAATCCCGTTTCTAAATTCTTTGTAATCTTCCTTTCTATCACTTTCATTATATAAACCAATAATTATTTCTTCATTAAAAGAAAAATTAAAATGTATTCCTGATATAAGTTGTTTCCTACCACCATATTTTTCTATAAGTTTTTCTCTATAACTTCTAGCTTCAGTTCCTTCTGGAGAATCATCATAAATAGCAATGGGTATATCCTTATCTTTTGGAACTACAGATGGCATCGATTGAGGCCAAAGATATTCATCTCCTATTTCCATAGCTACAATATCATATAATGAATTTAAATAACTATATGTTTCTTCTATAGTTTCTAATGGTGGTGTAATCATTTCGATTTGACTTTCTGAAAAATCAGTAGTTATATAAGGATTAGTCACTTTGTTTCCAAAAACCTCTGGATGAGGTGTTCTTGATAAATTACCATCATCATCAACTCTTAAAGTTTCTCTTTCTATACCATAGTTTCCTTTTAATAACTCATTAGGAGTAAAAATCTTTTTTATTTTATTTAACATAACTATATTCCTTTCTTATTTTCACTATATAAAATAAATATGAAACACTACCCTTCATCACACTTGATAAAGCAATACTAAGCCATATACCATCAAGTCCAATAACCTTTGTAAAAATTATGGCCATAGGTATTCTTAAAGCTGTAAAAATTATACTTATAACAGCTGGAATTTTAGGCTTACCTAATCCAGTAAAAAGACCATTGGATACCATTTCTAAAGCACTAAATATTTCTGAAAAAGCAATTACAAATAAATATCTTTTAGCAATAGTTATAGTTTCCACATCACTAATAAATAATTTTATTAAATTCTCCCCTAAAAATATAAACAATAAAGTCATTACTACTGAATATATTATTCCTATTTTTAGTGCAGTATTATAACCTTCTGTTATTCTTTTATATTCTTTAGCCCCAAAATTTTGTCCAGTAAAACTTGAAACAGCACCATTAAGTCCCCCTATAACCATATACATTACAGATTCAATTTCAAGGCCTAATTTTTGTGCTGCTATTGCATCTGAACCATAAACTGCTGTTATTTTAGCTAATAATATATTGATTATTGTAAATAAAATTCTTTGACACGCCATAGGGAACCCAAGTTTTATTATATGTAATACCCTTTCAATATTTAACCCTATTTCAAAATTAAATTTCAGTAAATTGTTAAATTTAATTTTATATACTATAAACATTATAATATTGGCAACAAGTGTAGCAAGTGCAGCCCCTGCTACTCCAAAGTTTAAAAAATATATAAATATTGGATCTAATATAACATTTGCTATTAATCCTATTCCATTAATCTTTAAAGCTTCATGGTTATTACCAAAACTACCAAGTATTCTTGCATACAAAAAATTAAAAAATGCAAAAAATAAAATAGGACCATTAATAGCTAAGTATACATAGGAATCTTTCTCTACTATATAATTATTAAGATTTAAAAAATCTATAAAACTCCGTCCACAAAAAATTAATATTAAACAATATAATATCCCCATTATAAGGTTAATGATTAATCCAGCATTTATATAACTTTTTATTTCTTCAGTGTTTTTTCTTCCTACTGCATGTGCTACTTTAATTCCTGCACCTATAATAACTAAAGAATTTATTGAATATCCTAGTCCAATGTAAAAACTTGAAGACCCAACACTTGCAACAGCATCACTACCAATCCCCCCAACCCAGAACATATCTACCAAATTGTAGGTAAACTGTAACAAAGAGCTTCCCATTATAGGTAAAGCTAAAGTGGTTAATACAGACATTACGTTTCCTTTAGTTAGATCAATTTTCTTCATTTTTCCTCCATACATAGATATTTATCTATATATAATATAGATAAATATCTATGTATTGTCAATATGTTCTTTACAAAATAAACACTTTTAGCATTCTATAAAGATAAAGTCTTAATACTAAAAATAAAATTCTAGATGTTAAGATTTTATAATAAAAAGCATATTCCATATATTTTACTATATAGAATATGCTTTTTATTATTTGAAAACTTGTACTAATAAACAACTACAGGAGTACCTGCTTCAATGTTCTCGTACACCTTTTGCGCTAAATTTAGTGGTGAATTTACACAACCATGTGATCCATTTGTTAAATATATATTTCCACCAAATGCATTTCTCTTTGTTAGATCATGAATTCCAATACCACTATTAAAAGGCATCCAATACTCTACTGGTTCAGCATACTTAGTACCATCTGCATTATTACCTTTCAAGGTTGAAGGACTTTCCTTGTATTTTATTTTATAAACTCCAGGTGGTGTTTCTGTACTACCAGCTACATTTCCTGTTACAACATTTCCATCAACAACAAGAGAACCATTTTTGTAAAACCATAAATGTTGTTTTGATAAGCTTATTTCTACATAGGTATTACCGATATCGTTAGCTCCATGTGATTTTGCTTGTTTTGCATATTTGGGCTCTTTTGTCACAGATTGTCCATTTTTTATATTTTCAATTAAATCCTTTGTTTCTTTTGAAGTGCTAATACTCCAACCATAAAATTCATCAGGGTCAGCCTTATTCGCGCCATTCATTTGAACATAAGCTCCAACTTTTTTTGTTTCTCCAGATGATGTTTTAAAATCTCTTGCTTTTCCAACAGTTCCATACTTATCATCTAATGTATTAATATAGTCTTTAATCTTTGATTCATTAAGGACAATTTCGAAATTATCATTAACCGAAATCCAATTATGTATTGTAGCTTTATCCAACACTTCATTTTTATCCCCAAAGGTATATGTTATTTGGGAAACTAAATATTTATTAGCTGTTTCTTTAGCATCTACAACTTGCTGAGAATTTGTAGTAAACTTGGGATTTTCATAGCAATTAGCTTTATCTAAATCTATTTCAGGTTCTTCATTAAGTATGGTTTTCTTTACCAAGCTATAAAAAGAATCTTTATTGATTTTATTTCCATATACTTCATCAACTATTTTATATCCTTCTTCTGTATAACTTAACTTAGCATTTTGAGGACTAACTATATTCTTACTTATAAGACAATTAAGTTTATCTAAAGTACTATTTAATTTAGTTTCATCCAGTGACACTATACCTGTTAATTCTGCATCTTGATTTATAAAAGGAGCTACTATCCAAGCAAAAGGTTTTTGACTATCCTTTAATTCTTGAATTTTATCAGTAGAATCACTTTTTAACCCTACATCAGCTGCATTTATTTGTTCTTCTTTGTCACCTCTTTCTTTTATATTTAATGAATAGGATTCAGTCTGAGATGTTATTAAGTCATCTGCTTGCTTTACTGTTTTTCCAGAAATATTCACACCATTAACTTTAGAACCAAAATAAAAATGGTTAATAAAATATAGTGACATCCCCAAATATATGACAAGTAAAGTACTAAATGAAATTATAATACCTTTTTTTACTGTATTGTTTGCTAATTTACTACCTATAACTCTGTTTATTGCAAACCTACTACCCTCGCTTTTTTCACTTTCCATTGACATTTGACATTTACTCCCTTCCAATAAATATTATACTAAAATTTTAATAATTTGTCCCACATTAAAATACATAATTAATATTTTTTATTTAAAGTATATATATTGGGATATAAAAAGCTAATATAGCAATATAAATTATATACTATTTTTTTTTACAATACAAAGAATATTTAAGAATTATTTTACATGTTTTTTATAAAGTAAAACGTAATAAAAAGGTTCTTGAAAAAACATTTCAAGAACCTTTTTATAGTTACTCTTTTCTATATACAAACTATTCATAATAACAAACAACAGGAGTGCCTACATCAATATTACTAAATATTGTACTTGCTAGATAACTTGGCGAATTTACACACCCATGTGATCCACTTGACAAATATATACTGCCACCAAACACTGATCTCCAACTTGCATCATGAATTCCTATACCTTCATTAAATGGCATCCAGTAAGTAACTGGTGAATTATATTCAGTACCATCTGCATTTTTACCTTTTAAAACTGCATCTTTTTCCTTGTCTTTAAGACTATAAACTCCTGGTGGTGTTACTGTGTTATTGGCTATATTTCCAGTAACAACATCCCCTTCAACAACAAGTGACCCATTTCTATAAAACCATAAATGTTGTCTACTTAAGTTTATTTCCACATAAGTATTACCAATATCATTAAGTCCATTTGTGAAAGCTTTCTGTTTATATTTAGGCTCTTTTTCAATAGACTGTCCGCTTTTAATTTGTGAAATTAAATCTTTGGTTTCAACTGATTTATTGATTTGCCAACCATAGTCTCCCCCATCAATTTTCACCTTATTTCCAGTAGATGTAGTAAAATCTCTTGTTTTTCCTAATGTATTATATTTTTTAGCTAAATTATCAACATAATTTTTAACTTTTTCCTCATTAAGATTAACTATATAACCATCACTAATATCAATCAAGTCCTTTAATGACTTTCCATCTAAAACCTCTTTAATATCTCCAAACTTATAAGTTATTTTAACATTAGAATATTTCCCTAATTCATCTTTAGCAGCTAAAACTTCAGGTGATTCTTTAGTGTACTTTGGATTTTCATAGCACCCTTGTTCTTCTAAATTTATTGTCTTATTCATGTTGTTAATTGCAGTACTTATTTTATCTAATAAAATATCTTTAATTATTTTATTTCCATATACCTCATCAACTATTGAATAGCTATTATTAATATACTCAAAAGTTGGATTTTTAGGTGTTATAAGATTTCCTTCATCAAAACAAGCTAATGTATTAATATGTTCTTTTAACTTATCATTATCATAAGAACTAATATCTGATAAAATATAATTATTATTTTTAAAAATTTCTATAAACCATAGATATGAAGTTTGGTTATTTATAATCTTCTCAGTTTCTTCATTTTTATTATATTTTAATCCTACGTCAGAAGCTTTAATTTCTTCCTTTATATTATTTCTTTCCTCTATTTGTAGAGAATAAGAGCTTATTTCATCAGAAATTAATTCATCTGCAGTTTCCACAGATTTTCCCGAAACATTAATTTCATTTATAGTTGTTCCAAAATAGAAATGATTACCAAAATAAATAGCAAAACCTATATATATAAAAATCAAAACACAAAGGCAAATAACTACACCTTTCATTGTATTGCTTATTTTACTTACTTTAACCAATAAACTATTATTTTCTTCCATCAACGATTCCCCCTTACAAATTATGCCACCTAGCTTCATACCATATTATAATAAATCTATAATTTTCTTCATCACTTACTAATACCAATATGTGATATTTATGTATTATATATTTTCAAACATACTTTATGAATTCTAAATAATATATATTTTTCATTATTAATTATAGCTGCTTGCTTAAATAAAAATAGATATCTAAAGTCCTTTTATTTTAAGGACTTTTGTCCTTTTTTGTCGTCTGTTTTAGTTTTCCCAAAATTAAAACCCACTATTTTAAATAAATAAAAGTTTTGTTACTTTTATTTATTAAAAAATAGTGGGTCCATTATGATAATTTTTTTCTCATTAATTATTAATAGTAGCAAATTACAGGAGTACCTGAGTCAATATTATTATAAATTGTATCAGCAAGATTATAAGGGCAATTTACACAACCATGAGATCCACTTGACATATATATACTTCCCCCAAAATCAGATCTCCATGTTGCATCATGCATTCCTATACCTTCATCAAGAATAAAAGGCATCCAAAAACTAACTGGTTGAGCATAATTAGCACCTTTTAAAACTGCATTTCTTTCTTTATATTCTACCTTATAAGTTCCAGCTGGAGTTGCTTTGTTATCACTAAGACTTCCTGTAACTATATCTCCTTGAACTACAAGGGAACCATTTTTATAAAACCATAGATGTTGTTGACTTAAACTAATTTCTACATAAGTATTTCCTATATCATTGGCATTATGATTTATGGCAGTTTGAGCATATTTAGGCTCCTTATTAATTGTTTGTCCTTCTTTAATTTCAACTACTAAATCTTGAGTTTCTTTAGACTTGTCTATTTCCCAACCATAATCACCGCCACTTACTTTAACCACATTTCCACCTGTAGTAGTAAAATCCCTTGTTTTTCCTATAGTATCATGTTTACCTGCCAAAGTATTAACATATTTTTTTACTTTTCCTTCATCAATTATAACATCAAAATTATCATTAACACTTAAGAAATCTTGAATTGTTTGACCATCTAACACTTCATTACTATCTCCAAAAGTGTAAGTAATTTTAGAATTAACATATTTGCCTAAAGTATCTTTTGCTGCTAAAACTTCTTTTGATTCTTTTGTATACTTAGGCTTTTCATAACAATCCTTATCTTCAAGATTTATTGAATTATCCATATTTTTAAGAGCTTCACAAATCTTATCATTTAAGGAATCTTTATTTACTTTATTTCCATTAACTTCATCAACTATAGAATATCCATTGTTATCATATTTAAAAGTTGGACTTTTTGGTTCAACAACATTCTTCTTATCAAAACAAGATAAAGTATTAATATAATTTTTTAACTTTTCATCATTATATGAAATTATATCAGAACTACTTGAATCTTTATTAGCGAATATTCCTATAAACCATGTGTATGGATTTTGATTCTCCTTAATCTTTTGAGTATTTCCATTTGAATTATAATTTAGACCTATATCGGATGCTTTAATATTTTCCTTTACATCCCCTCTCTCCTCTAACTCTAATGTGTAAGATTCTATTTGAGATGAAATTTTTTCATCTGCAGCCTCTACAGATTTTCCTGAAACATTAATACCATTAATTGTTGAACCAAAATAAAAATGATTCCTAAAATAAACAGAAAATCCTATATATATAACCAGCAAAATGCAGAGGCCAATAATTATACCTTTCATCTTTTTACTGAGTTTACCCTTTACTTCATCCACTTAACTAATCCCCCTTTTATATTATTTTCCGAAAGGTAACAAAAATACTACCACATAGTATACTTATGTCACATAAATTATATACCATTTTTTGGTAAATTAAAAGTGTTTTATTAACATTTTTGCAAACTATTATATTAATCTTATATCACTAAAATAACAAATTTTTTTCACGAAATTATAAATAAATGTCACAAATTTGCAAACTTGTTTTCTTAAATAGGGTATGTTAAAACAACTTATATAGTTCCAACATACCCTAAAAATATTAAATTATCTTTATATATCAGAAATAGTAAGAGAGGAATTATTTATTCAAATAATTCCTCTCAGAGTGTCGACAAAGTCGACACTCTTTCGTTTTTATAATAAAATATTCTTGGGTGATAAAAATGTTAACAAAGAAA